>NZ_JABXEO010000012.1:0-143865 GCF_013372585.1 Myxococcus sp. AM010 | reverse complement strand
AGCTCCGCGGGCGCCGAGAGCGCGACCGCCAGCTCGACGAGCGAGCGGCCCCCTCGCGCCCCACTGCATCGCCGGTGGAGGCCCTCTGCACGCAGATGCTGACCGAAGTCCGCGTCGCCGTCCGGGGCCGCTCGCTCGTCGAGCTGGCGGTCGCGCTCTCGGCGCCCGCGGAGCTCGCCCAGGAGGCGCTCACCCTGTTGTCCGCCCGGGGAGCGGTGATTCGAAGGGGGCACAAATACTTCGCCGCTTGAGGCAAGGTAGCCGTCCCGCACGTCTTTCGAAGGGTCGTCCATGGAAGCGCCGACGTACAGCTCCAAGCAGGTCGCCGAGATGCTCGGCGTGTCCCCGAAGCAGATTCCGGAGGAATCGCGGAAGGACGCCTACACGCCGGACGACATCTGGGACCTGCGCACCACGCTCGACCGTTTCCCGGCGCGGCTGGGCCACCGCCGCCAGCTCTTCCTGAACTTCAAGGGCGGCACCGGCAAGACGTCGCTGTCCACGTCCTACGCCTGGCGCCTGGCGGAGCTGGGCTACGCGGTGCTCCTCATCGACCTGGACAGCCAGGGCCACGCCACCAAGTGCCTGGGCTACGAAGGCGAGGACTTCGAGAAGACGCTGCTGGACGTGCTCGTCCGCAAGACGCCGTTGTCCAAGGTCATCCAGAAGTCCTCGCTGCCCAACCTGGACTTCGTCCCGTCCAACCTGACCATGTCCACGGTGGACCTCGCGCTGATGCCCATGGCCGGCCGCGAGTTCAAGCTGCGCAACGCCCTCAAGGACGTGGAGGCCCAGTACGACGTCGTCGTCTTCGACGCGCCGCCGTCCTTCGGCCTGCTCAACCTCAACGCGCTGATGGCGGCGAACGACTTGTTCGTCCCCGTGCTCGCGGATTTCCTGTCCTTCCACGGCCTCAAGCTGCTGTTCGAAACGGTGCAGAGCCTGGAGGAGGACCTGAACCACGTGCTCGACCACGTCTTCATCGTGGTCAACTCCTTCAACGCCACCTTCAAGCTGGCGAAGGAGGCGCTGGAGGCGCTCCAGACGCACTATCCGGAGTTCCTGCTGCCCACCATCATCCGGCAGTGCACCAAGTTCGCGCAGGCCTCCAGCGAGGGCCGGCCGGTGTTCGTCGCGGACCCCTCGTCCAAGGGGGCCAACGACATCCAGGCCATGATTGACAACATCCTGCCCCGGCTGGTGGCCGCGGCAGCCGCCGCCCAGACGAAGGGCACCCAGCAGGCCGGCTGAGAACCATGAAGAAAGCCTTTGAACAGAACGTGTCCCGCGCCAAGCCGCGCCTCCGCCTGGGCGCGCTGACGGGCCTCGTCGACCCCGTCGAGCCCACGCCTCCCGAGCCCGAGGCCGAAGCGGCGCCCGAGCCCGTCGCCGAGTCCCCCGACCTCTCCGCCGAGGTGCGCGCCCGCATCGAGCGCGCCCGCACGCCGCGCCCCAGCGCCGCCCAGGCCATGGACGCCGCCCTGCACGAGCCGGAGCCCGAGCAGGACACCGTCGCCTACGCCGCGCCCGAGCCGGACGATGCGCCCGTCTACGAGGAGCCCCCGCCGGAGCCCGAAGCGGTCGCCGACGTGCCCGTGACGTACGGGGCTCCGCCGGAGGCCGAAGCGCTGCTCGACACCGAGCCGTCCGCCGGGCCCGTCACCTTCGCCGCGCCGCCCCCGGCGCCGCATTTCGACGCCGTCAGTCCTCCTCCGGAGGCGCACCCCATGACGCAGGCCTCGGCTCCCGTATCCATGCCGCACGTCACCGCCACCGTCGCGGAGCCGGTGGCCCGTGTCGAAGCGCCGCCCACCGAGGTGGAGGTGCAGCGGCCGGCCCCGCCGCGCGAGGACGGGCAGGACTCCTCGGCCCGCCGTGAGCGGCTGAAGGCCCGGCTCAAGGCGGTGCGGGAGAATCCGCGCCCGGAGCCGCTGCCCGCCACCGTGGCGGAGGCGGGGCAGCGCGCCGTGGAGCGCATCACCCACCTCCAGGCGGAGCTGGTGAAGGTGAAGGCGCTCAACCTCTCCCTCACGCAGGACCTGGAGGTGTCGCGCCGTCAGGCGGAGAAGGCCACGGAAGAGGCCCGCCTGCGCATGGACGAGGCGCGCCGCCTGTCCTCGGAGATGGAGGGCCGGGTGAAGCTGCTGGCCGACCTGGAGCGCGAGCTGTCCGCGCTGGAGGGCGAGCGCGACGAGGCGCTGCTGTCGCTCCAGGAGACGCGGCAGGCGCTCCATGCCGCGGCCAAGGAGCGCGAGGCCCTGGAAGAAGAGGTCGCCCGCGGCAAGCAGGCCCTGGTGGACAGCCTGGCCGAGGAGGAGCGGCTCGCCGGTGAGCTGGAGTTCGCCAAGGACGAGTCCACGTCGCTGCACCGCGCGGTGGAAGCGCTCCAGGGAGAGCGTGACGTGCTGGCCCAGCAGGTGGCCTCGCTCACCGCCGAGCGCGCCGAGCTGCTGGAGGCGCGCAAGGCCCTGGAGTCGGTGCACCGGGCCCTGAGTCAGGCCACGGTGCGCTGAAGCCGCCTGGCTACTTCGTGACCTTCGCCGCCCCGCGCACGGCGGCGAAGGCGGGGCTGAGCGGCGGCGAGCGAAGGCCCTCGGTGGCCAGTCCACTGAAGCCCCCGGCGGGCTGCTTCAGCGCCTGGACGTGCGCGAGGATGTTGCTCCGGCGCTCGTCCTTGCCCGGGTGGTTGGCGAAGGTGCCGCCCCCGTCCTTCGTCTTGGCCAGCAGGGCGAGGTAGTCGTCCGGCGTGTAGCCCGCGGAGAGCATCAGCTCGACGGCGACCCGGTCCGCCTCCAGCTCCTGCTCCTTGGCGTGGCCCTTGTCGATGAGGTCGATGGTCTTCTCGCTCAGGTGGCCCAGCAGGCCCGGCTCCTTGTCCAAATCCAACGTCCCGTCGCCATCGCGGCCCGCGGAGAGCACCTTCACCGCGGCGGGGGAGAGCACGGCCTCGCCGTAGGTGACCAGCTCGCACGTCTTCACCTTCGCGTCGCCGTACTGGCGGATGGCGTGCTTGAGCGTGACGTGGGCGATTTCGTGCGCCAGCACGCCGGCCAGCTGGCCTTCGTTCTCCAGTCCCTGGAGCAGCTTCCGGGTGACGAAGACGTAGCCCCCGGGCGCGGACATCGCGTTGAACTGGGACGTGTCCTGGAGCACGCCGAAGGTCCACTCGAGCGTGGGCCGCGCGGACTGCGCCGCCAGGTTCTTCCCCACGACGTTGACGTAGCGGTGGAGCGCGTCGTCGGGGCCGCTCAGCAGCAGCCCGTCACCCCGCCGCACGAAGTTGATGGCCAGCGCTCCGCCCAGGGCGTACTCCTCCTGCACGCTGGGGTCGGCGCGCAGCTTCTGGCACGTCTTGGCCTCCTCCGTCGCGGCGCTCACCTTCCCCAGGATGTTCCCCCCTCGGGTGAGCGCGGACGCATTGAAGCCCTTGCAGGACGTCGTCATCGCGCCCAGGCCCACCAGCGCGAGCACCTTCCAGCCCGTTCGCATCATCGCTTGCCGCTCCGCTTGTTCTTCCCGGCCTTCGCGACCGTGTCGCTGGCGCCCACCACCGGGAAGAGCCCCGCCGCCGTCACGTGCGCGGCGATGTCCGCCGTGGAGACGGACTTCGCCAGCGCCTCCAACGCCTGGATGTCCCGCACGGCCTCGCCGTGGTCTCCGCCCTTGTCCTTGCCGTACTGCTCCGCGCCGGGGCTGAGCGCCTTCACCGCGGCGCCGCTGGCGACGAACTTCTTCGGGTCCACCTGCCGGGTGCCCTTCCCCTGCGTCACCAGCTCCATGTTGGGCGGCGTGGTGGACAGGTTCGTCTGGAACACGAAGCCCTTCTTTCCGGTGGTCGTCGTCACCTTGTGCCACTGCTTGTGCTTCGCGTCCGCGCCGCCCCACGTCACCTGCTCTCCGGGCTGGAGCACCGCCACGGCGTTGACCGAACCGGACGGGCTCGCCTGCACGCGCGTGTTCTTCGCCTTCACGTACAGCGGCTCGCCGACCTTCACGGCCGACGCCCCCGCCGGAATCGCCAGCGCCAGCAGGGCGGTGGTCCACGCCACCCGCGTCTTCATCCCCATGTCTCCCCGACTCCTTTCCGCACCGCTCATTTGTCCAGGTTCGCCACGCCGTCGAAGTCCGTCGGCGGCGCCTTCGCATATCGCTGACAGCGCTCCAGCAGCGCCTGCGTGGGCCCGTCCTCCGGGTCCTCCGCGCGGCGCGCCTCCAGCACCGCTGCTGCTTCCTCGAACCGCGCCGCGCGGTAGAGCGCCAGCGCCGCGTGGTAGCGCGCCACCGTCTCCCGCTTGCGCGCGTCCAGCCCGCCCTTGAGCGCGAGCAGCTCGTACACGGTGACGGCCTCCGTCTTGCCCGCCACGCGCACCCGGTCCAGCTCCCGCACCTCGATGTGCTCGCGCGCCAGCTCGTACGTGCGCGGGCCAATCATGATGACGGAGCCATAGGCCTTGTTCGCGCCCTCCAGCCGCGCGGCCAGGTTCATCCCGTCGCCAATCGCGGTGTAGCTGAAGAGCTGCTCGCTGCCGAAGTTGCCCACGAAGTTGACCGCGGTGTTCACGCCGATGCGCGTGTACATGTCCGGCAGCCCCTGGACGCGGAACTCGTCGCGAAGCCGGTCCACCGCCGCCTTCGCCGCGAGCGCGCCCTTGCAGCCGCGCAGCGCGTGGTCCACCTGTCGCATCGGCGCGCCGAAGAGACACACCACGGCGTCACCGATGTACTTGTCCAGGCACCCACCTTCCTTCAGCAGCGCCGCGCTCACCCGCGTCAGGTACGTGTTGAGCAGGCGCACCAGGTTGCGCGGGTCGTCCTTGAAGCGCTCGCTGAAGGTGGAGAAGCCCCGGATGTCGCTGAAGAAGGCGGTGATTTCGACATTCTCCCCATCCAGCCGAGGCAGCTCGCGCTGGGCAATCATCTGCTCCACCAGCTTGGGCTCCATGAAGCGGCTGAAGGCCTGCCGGATGAACGCCGTCTCCTCGTTGGCCACCAGGTGGTTGAAGGCCACCGCGCTGACGCTGGCCAGCACGCCCGCCAGCGCGGGCAGGGCGGTGAGCACGTAGGTGTTCGTCAGTCCGAGGACAGGGCCCGTCACCCAGCTCATGCCCGCGTAGAGCCCCAGCGGCCACGCAATCTCCAGCGGCGTCCAGCGCGTCGTCATCAACAGCACCACCGACGCGAAGGCCACGCCGAAGACGAGCGCCAGGCTCACCCCCAGCGGCGCGCGGGTGATGAAGCGGCCGTTGCCCAGGAGCGTGTCCAGCACCGCCGCTTGTTTCACCACGCCGGGCTCATGCGACGAGAAGGACGTGGCCTTGACGTCGTTGAGCCCCACCGCGTTGCCGCCGATGACGACCACCTTGCCGCGAAAGACGTCCGGCGGCAGCCCCGTGGGCTGGCCCTGGCCCCGGTACACCCACGCGTCGAGCACGGAGATGAGCGGGACGCTCGTGAAGCGGTCATGCAGCTGCCCACCGAAGTCGATGCCCGCGCTGCCATCCGCGTCCACGGCGTAGGTGCGCGAGCCCAGCCGCAGCGTGCGCCCGGCGAACTCGATGGCGCTGGCGCCCAGCAGGTCCGCCGCCACGCGCACGGGCAGCGTCGCGAAGGCATTGGGGCCATCCGAATAGACGAAGCGCGTGCGGCGCATGAAGCCGTCGGTGTCCGACTCCGGCTCCACCAGCCCGAAGCCATCCACCGCGCCCACCAGCACGGGAATGGGCGGCACCGGGTGACTGGGGAGCCGCTCCCCCGAGGACGTCGCGTAATCCAGCGCGGGCAGCGTCCGGCCGTTCGCGCGCACCGGAAACGCGATGGCCCGGGCCAGTTGCTCGGGGGCAACAGTGGGGAGGACCGCCTCCGGGGCGCCGTCCTCGAACGTCTCCGCGCCGGCTTCCTCCGGGAAGGTGTCCGCCGCCTGGATGGGGGTGTCCACCTCCACCACCGCCGCTCCGAAGTCCGCGGGAGGCAGCAGCGGCGCGTTCGCGTGGGTGGAGACCCCCAGGTAGAACGGCGTGGACGTCTCCCGGAGCACCTGCGCGAAGGTCAGGTCCATGGACTCGTCGGTGCCGCGCTCGTCCATGACGGCGTCGAACACGATGGCCCGGGCACCCTCGGCTTCCAGTTGTTCCACCACGCGCGCCCAGAGGTTGCGGCTGTAGGGCCAGCTCCCGAAGTTGAGCGCGTATTGTTCGTTGGCGCGGATGCGCTCCAGGCTCGGCTGGTCGATGGTGACCAGCACCACCTGGGATGACACCTCGCGCCGCTCGGTGAAGCGCGTGACGACGGTGTCGTAGGCGGAGCGCTCCGCTTCCTCCAGCAGGCCGCCCAGCTTCGCGTCGAAGTGAAGGCAGACGGCGGCCAGCGTGGTGGCCAGCACCGCCACGCCCAGCATCAGCCGCCAGTGGTTCTGCCACCGTGAACGGACCGTCTTCCAGCGCTCGCCTGCCACGTCCCCCTCTTGCGAAGCGTGCTGGAGTGAACACTACCCCAGCGGCGGAGGAGAAGGCAGTCACCTCGCGTATCTCGGTGTCTCGGCCGTGTATTCACGGGGAAACCTGAGTTTTCAGAGGGTGCCTGCGGCAGGCAGCCAGACGGGCCGCTGGAGCCTCCAACGTCGCCCTTCCGGAAACCCGTGGGTCGTTTGCCACCTGTCGGTGCCGTCCGGACCTTTGCACTCGGTTCGACACGGATTTTCGCAATCAAGGAGTCAGACGTGGCCCTGGATATCCTCCAAGAAAAAGGCGTCCCGCTCGACAAACAGGTCTTCACCTGGAAGGACCTGGTCCGGCGCCCCTTCAGCAAGCTGGATGACGACGCCTTCACCCGCGTGTGCGTCATCTACATGAACGGCATCATGGCGGACGCACTGCGGACCAAGCATGCCTTCGCGCGCATGAATCGCGAGCTGCGGGAGCCGCTGGCGATGATTCGCCGGCTGGAGCAGTACGAACAGACGCTCATCAACTGGCTCAACCCTCCCGACCAGACACCGCTGGAGACCACCCTGGGCTTCGAACAGGTGGCCATCGAGGTGACGGCCAGCGTGGCCCTGCGCGAGCCGGACCCCTATCTGGCCCAGACGTACCGGTTCGGCCTGCTCGAGGACTTCGACCACCTGTATCGCTACTCCGCGCTCTACGACCGGCTGGAGGGCAAGGACCCCAACACCATCACCCAGTCGTACACGGATATCATTCCCGGGCGGCCCACCTCGGTGGAGCATCGCCATCCGGTGGATGACCTGCGCCGCCCCTACGACAAGCGCACGGCCCACCCGCTGACGAAGCTTCACGCGATGAGCATCACCGCGGCGGAGAACCAGACGCACGACTACTACATGACGGTGGGCCCCTTCTTCAGCGACCCGGCGGCGCGGCAGCTCTACGCGGAGATTGCCTCCATCGAGGAGCAGCACACCTCCATGTACGAGTCGCTGCTGGACCCGGGCGAGTCCATGCTGGAGCGGTGGCTGCTGCACGAGGCCACGGAGGTCTACAACTTCTACTCGTGCGTGGCCTTCGAGAAGAACCCGCGCATCAAGGAGATATGGCAGCGCTTCCTGGACTACGAGCTGGGCCAGCTCCACTACGTGAAGGAAATCTTCCAGCGCGTGGAGAAGCGTGACGCGGCGGAGGTGCTCCCCAGCACGCTGCCGGAGCCCATCGGCTTCAAGGAGCACCGCGACTTCGTTCGCAAGACATTGAATCAGGAGGAGGACATGGCCTCCAACGGGCAGGACTACGTGCGGATGGCGGACCTGTCACGCGACCACCGCTCGTACATCTGGCGCGACCAGCTCAACTCCGACGGCTCACCGTCCGAGACAGTGGCCGCTGGCTACCAATGGATTCCGGGCACGGAGCTCGCCGCGCGCACGCCGCGCATGGGCTCCACGTTCGAGGGAAAGAAGGTTCACTGACATGAAGACGACCACCAGCGACATGGGGCGCAACCGGACCGGCGTGGCCACCTCGCCCATCGACAGCGCGGACATCATCCAGGAGGCGGAGAAGCATCAGCCCAGCCACCTGGGAGACGGCTCGCTCCTCCTCCAGGTCCGGCAACTCTACGCGCGGGAATCCGAAGGCCTGGGCAGCGTGCCTCCGCCGGCCAGCCTCAAGGGCGTGGCGAAGACGGCGGTGGATGCGCTCAAGGGCTCCAAGCCCACCGTCTTCATCGACAAGCTGGGCGAGCGGCTGGCCTTCGAGCGCAGCGGCACCCGGCTCTATGAGGGCGCGCTCGCCAAGTTCGACGTCTACGGCGGCTGGGAAGGCGGGCCCACGCGTGAGGGCCTTGAGAAAATCTACAACGACGAGCTGTCCCACTTCCTCATGCTCACCGAGGCCCTGAAGTCACTGGGCGCCGACCCCACGGCGATGACGCCCAGCGCGGACGTCACGGCGGTGGTGTCCCAAGGCCTTCCGCTGCTCATCGCGGACCCTCGCGCCAACCTGCGCCAGTCGTTGGAAGCGCTGCTGGTGGCGGAGCTGACGGACAACGCCTGCTGGGAGATGCTCATCGAGCTGGCCCGCGACCTGGGCCATGACACGCTGGCGGACCGCTTCCAGCTCGCGCTGGATTCAGAGGGGCAGCACCTCCTCTGGGTGCGTGGCTGGCTGGCCGCGGGCGTGAGCGTGGAGGCGCGCGGGGCGCCTGCCGGTGAGAAGCGCGCGGGCACGCAGCCGCGGGTGTAACCCACGCTCAGAACGACGAGCCCGGCTCCTGGAGGAAGACGGTTTCCTCCGGAGTCGTCGGCCGGCCCAGCGTCACGTTGCGATGCGGAAAGCGGCCGAAGCGCTGGATGACGTCCCGGTGCTGCCGGGCGTAGTCGAGCGCTTCCTGGCTGTCCGCGTGATACAGCGCGAGCACCTCGAAGAGGGCCACGGACAGCCGCTGGTCGTTGACGGACTCGCTGTGCTCGAAGGGCAGGTACATGAACCACCGCCACAGCGGCGGCAGGGACATGTCCAGGCCTCGCGCCAACCCATGCCGGGCCACCTCGCGCGCCCGCGCATCCGAGGCGAAGGCCCTGGGCGTGCCGCGGAAGAGGTTGCGCGGGAACTGGTCCAACAGCAGGAGCAGGGCCACGCAGCTGCGAGGCGCGTCCCGCCAGTCGTCCAGGTCGCCCTCGGCGGCGCGCTCGACGGCGGGCAGGAAGCGGCGCCGGCATTCATCATCGAAGTCTTCGTCTCGCAGGAACCACCGCTCGCGTGGCTGCCCGAACCAGAAGCCTAGGATTTCCTCTGCGCTCGCCATGAGACGCCTCTTCGTCAGCAAGGGGAATCCGCCTTGTACACCGGCCCCAGCCGGGGTGGCGGCCAGGGGTCTCCGGTACCACCTTCCATCCGACAATGGCGGGTGCTCCGCCAAGGGAGGACGCGGATGGACTGGACGCTGGAGCCGACGACACGAAGCATGCCTGACCCGGTGCTGCGCACGGCGCTCAACCCCACGCTGCGCAAGGAGTCCGTGGTGGCGCTGGGCGTCTTCGGCGCCCTGACGTTCGGCGCGGCGGCCCTGGGCGCTCGCGTCAGCTCGGCGGACACGCGCTGGTACCGGCGTCTGCGCAAGCCCTCGTTTCAGCCGCCACCGAAGGTCTTCGGCCCGGTGTGGACGGTGCTGTATGGCCTCATCGCCCTGTCGGGTTGGCGTGTCTGGACGGCGCCCGCGGGCGCGGCCCGCTCCCAGGCCTTGGGCTGGTGGGGCATCCAGATGGGATGCAACGCCGCCTGGTCCTGGCTCTTCTTCGGCAGGCATCAGCCTCGCCGCGCCCTGGCGGACAACCTGGCGCTGCTGGGCAGCGTGACGGCGTATGTCGCCGTCACCAAGGACGTGGACCGCCCCGCGGCCTGGATGGTGATGCCGTACCTGGGCTGGGTGGGCTTCGCCAACGTGCTCAACGCCGAAATCGTCCGCCTCAATCCCTGAACCCCGGACCCGCCCTAGTTGCGCAGCTTCGACGGCACGGGCGGGTTCATCGCCAGCACGGTGGCGAAGTAGCGGGCCTGGCTCTCCGTGGTGCAGCGCACCTCCTGGATGCGTCCGCCCACCTTCACGCGGACGAGCCAGCCTTCATTGTCACGAGTCCAAGCAGGCGTGTCGGTCATCATGGTCATCCTCCCTCGAAGTTCATCCTCCGCCTTTCGCTAGAGCAGCCGCCATGCCAGCGCTGGAAGCGTGCGAATCCAGGCGCTTCCCCTGGCCTGCTGGCCAATGGAAGACACCCACACCTGTCATTTTTGCGGAGGGCGGGGTGGCGGAGTTTCAGTGGATGAGCTGTCCGGGTTCCTCGACGTTCGGCTGCGCGGGGGTGCCCGCCATCAACGGCAGGGCGACATGGAAGGTGGAGCCATGGCCCGGCTCGCTCTCCACCCAGATGCGCCCGCCGTGACGCTCGACGATGTCTCGGCTGATGTAGAGCCCCAGTCCCAGGCCGCCGAAGGAGCGGGCGGAGGCGTTGCGCGCCCGGAAGTACCGGTCGAAGAGCAGCTTCTGCTGGTCCTCGGGGATGCCGATGCCTTCGTCGGAGACGGACAGGAGCGCCAGCCCGCCGCGCTGGCGCAAGCTCACGCGGACGGTGCCTCCGTGCGGGCTGTACTTGAAGGCGTTCTCCACCAGGTTGGCGAGCACCTGCTCCATCCGGAAAGGGTCCACGTTCACCTGCACGGGCTGCTCGGGCGCATCGAACCGCACGGTGTGGTCGCCGCGCTGGGGCTCGAGCTCGTGGAGGACGTGCTCCACCAGGCTTTCCAGCCGGGTAGCCTCCCGGTGCAGGGCCAGCCGTCCCGCCTCGATGCGTGAGGCATCCAGCAAGTCATTGATGAGGCTGGTGATGCGCAAGAGGTACAGGCGCGCCTGGCGCAGGGTGGAGGGCTCCACGCGCTCGCCGCGCGCCAGCCGGCGCTCCAGCGTGGCCAGCCGGAGGCTCAACGGGGTGAGGGGCGTCTTCAGCTCGTGCGAGGCGATGGACAGGAAGTCGTCGCGCACGCGGATGGCCTCCTGGGCCTCGCGGAACAGGCGCTCGCGCTCGCTCTCCGCGCGGCGGCGCTCGGTGATGTCCTCGACGATGCCAATGCCGCCCTCCACCTGTCCGGCCGCGTTGAAGCAGGGGGCGAAGCGAACGTGGACCGGCGTCTTCTTGCCGGAGGTGATGGCCCGGTACTCGCCTTCGTAGTCGCAGGTATGTCCCGCCAGCGTCTCACGGACGCAGTGGAGGATGCGCTCATCCCGGAGCGACAGCATGTTGAGGCCCACCAACAGGCGCTTGGGCGAGCCGATGATGCTCACGAACAGCTCGTTGCACGCGATGAGGATGGCGCTCCGGTCGAAGTAGATGATGCCCAGGGGCGCGTGCTCCACGACGGTGCGGAAGAGCGCGTCACCAGGAACGCTCTCCGAATCACGTCCGCGCAGCGCGCGCTCCACGGGTTCGGCCAGGATGTCGACGACCTCGTGCAGGCGGCGGAAGTTGAGGGCGATGCGCTCATCGCGGCCCTTGCCGGAGGCGCCCACCGTCAGCTCCACCATGATTTCAGCGCCGTCCTTGCGACGCGCGAGCACTCGGGTCGCTCGCCCTCCGAGCGCGGTCCGCCGGGAGAGCAGGTGGCGCAGCAGGCTCTCGCCTTCATGGCGGTGCAGCCGCTGGGGAAAGAGCCGGGACGCCGGCTGGCTGATGAGCTCGTCCCGCGTCCATCCCAGCAGGCGCTCCGCGGCGGCGTTGAGGAAGCAGACGTTCTCACCGGCGTCGCAGGCCACGAAGGGGTCCACGGCGGCATCCAGCCACGCGCTGAGCTCGTCGATGCCTGAGGCCATGCTCTCCTCGGAAACGCGCTGGCTGACATTGCCAGCGTCCCGGGACAGGGGCGCTCGAAACGCCTCGACGCGGAATGCGGAGGGCGTGTCCCTTTCTATACAAGTAGGCATTGGCGGCACGGCCCGCGCCTTCCTCGTCGGTGGTCGGCGCGCGGACGCCAGGTTCGACGGGCATGCGAGCGGGCAGGCCCCAGCCTAGCGGCGCGTGGCCTTGCGTGGCCGGCCGCTGGCCTTGCGAGCGACGGGCTTCGCGCCACCACGCGGCGGCTCGGGTGGCTTCAGCGAGAGCCCCTCCAGCCGCTCGCGCAGGGCTCGCGTCTCCTCCTTGAGGCGGTCCACCTCTTCGCGAAGCGACGCCACCTCGCGAGCTTGCGGTTCACCTTCGCGCAGGAACCGCACCGTCTCCCGCGCCGCGCGCCGGGCGACGGCCTCCAGCAGGGGCGTCTGCTCCAGCGCGGGCACCAGCCGCGAATCTCCCAGGTTGCGCGCCGCCTCGAAGACGCCCATGCGCACGCGGAAGAGGGGGTCGCGGAGCAGCTCCGCGAGCAGGTCCACGGCCTCGCGCTTTCGCCCCGCGACCTCCGCCAGCTTCGCCACCGCGAGCGTGGCGGCGCGGCGCAGCGGAGCCGCGTGGCCGTAGGCGGTGCGCGCCTGCACCACGGAGAAGGCCGCCGGGTCCTGAGACTCGGCGAGCCCATCCACCGCGCCCACTGCGATGACGTCCTGGTGCGACGGCCGGGTGCTCGCGGCCTCCAGGACGCCCAGCGCGTCCGGCGCGCGCACGCGGCCATAGCTGCGGGCGGCCTCCGCCTCCACGAAGTAGCTGGCGTCACCGCCGTTCACCAGGGCGCGCAGGCGGGAGGCCACCTCCGCGTCGCGGCGGAACTCGCCGAGCGAAGCCACCACGGCGCGGCGCACGCGGGGATGTTCGGTGGACAGCGCGGCCAGGAGGCGCGCGCGGGCCTCGGGGGTGCGGATACGGCCCAGGGACTTCGCGCACGCGGCGCGGGTGCCCCAGAACAGCCGCGCGTCCGCCAGCGCCGTGCCCAGCGCGTCCACCGCGCGGGGGCTGCCGTCGCGTCCCAGCGCCACGGCGGCCTCGGTGCGTGCGCGCATCTCCGGTGCGGCACGCAGCTCCTCCATCCAAAGGCCCGCGGACTTGTCCACCGCCAGCGTGCCGAGCACCCCGCGCCGAGGGTCCACCCGCACCTGCGAGGGCGCGCTGGCGCAGGGCAGGTGGAACGCGTGCTCCGCGCCCGTCACCTCCAGCCGGTGGACGGTGTCGCGGCCGTCCACGGTGAGCGCCACCTCCAGCGGCAGCCGGAAGAGGGGCACGCCGTCCGCCGTGGACTGCGTCTGGCGCACCTGGAGGCGCAGCCGCGCTTCCTCGGCGTCGTAGCGGACGTCGACCTTCAGCTCGGGGTGGCCGGGCGCGAAGACGTACTGGTCGAAGAAGGCGTCCAGGTTGTGGCCGGTGGCGTCCTCGAACGCGCGCGCCAGGTCCACCGTCTCCACGGAGCCGTGGCGGTGTCGCGCGACGTAGTGGCGCAGGCCCTTGAAGAACAGGTCGTCACCCAGCCGGCGGCGCAGCTCGTGGAGGACCAGCCCGCCCTTCTCGTAGAGGTGCCGGTCGAAGACATCCATGGGGGCGTGGAAGCGCCGCGCGACGATGGGGCGCGCGTAGCGCTCACGCACCTCGCCCAGGTAGGCCTCCAGGTCCACCAGCCGGTGCTGGTCGGCCTCGTCCTGCCCGTCGGCGCGCTCCTTCCAGAGCAGCTCGAACCAGGTGGCGAAGCCCTCGTTGAGCCAGCCGTGGGGCCAGTCTCGGCAGGTGAGCAAATCACCGAACCACTGGTGGGCCAGCTCGTGGGAGATGAGCGGCTCGGCGTTGTAGTCCGGCTGGGCGCGCGCGTCGTGGAGGACGGTGTCGGTGAGGCTGGTGGCGGAGGTGTTCTCCATGCCGCCCAGGATGAACTCGGTGACGAAGACCTGGGCGTAGCTGCTCCAGGGGTAGGGCTCGCCGGTGACTTCCTGGAAGACGCGCACCATCTCCGGCGTGCGGCGCACGCAGCGCAGCGCGTCCTCCTTGCGGCCCTTGGGGAAGAGGTAGCGCAGGGGCACCGTGCCCGCGGTGTCGGTGGCCTCCTCGAATTCACCCACCACGAGTGTGACGAGGTACGGCGCGTGCGGCTGCGCCATCCGGTAGTGCTGGGTGCGGCGCCCGTCGTGGACGCGGTCGCTCTCCAGCGTGCCGTTGGACAGGGACGTCATCGGCTCGGGGAAGGTGGCGATGACCTCGGACGTGGCCTTCTGGGCGGGCGTGTCCAGGCAGGGGAACCAGGCTCGCGCGTCGATGTCCTGGCCCTGCGTCCAGGCCTGACGGGGACGGTGGGGATAGGCGGCGTCTGGCGCCCAGAAGTAGAGGCCACGGCGAGGCTGGGCCGTGTAGCGGATGGCCACCTCGCAGGCCCGTCCGGCGGCGAGCGGCGCGGACAGCTCCACGCGGACATGGGCGCCGGAGTTGGAGAAGCGCGCGGCGCGGCCGTCGACCTGAACGTCCGACACGTCGAGGTCCACCGCGTCGAAGGTGACGGTGTGGACGGGACGGACGGCGGAGACGCGGGTGGTGCACAGGCCGTTGATGCGGTGCGTGTCGAAGTCGAGGTCGACCTCGATGCGGACGTGCTCGGCGCGAACCGGCCGCTCGGCGGCGTAGTGCTCGGTGGCGCCAGGAAGGGAGAACGGGCGGGGGCCGGAGGGGATGGACTCGGAGGCGTGACGGTGGCAGCAGCGCATGGGCACCGGAGACTCTTCCGCAAGCCCGCGCCACCGTCGAGGAGGAGTGCACCTGGGGGCTGACGAGCGTCGTGTATCGACGAAGTCATGAAGATGACGCCAGGGTCGCGCTCCGCCCCGCTGGGGCGGTCATGACATGCACCTGAACCCACGCGGAACGGCGGCGACCGGGTAGGCTCTGGCCACCGTGCAGTGGGTCCTCTTCTTCTCCGACAGGCAGGTGCGTGAGCAGCTCTTCGCCCGGGTGGACGCGACGCGTGGGTTGTTGCTGGTGACGGGCGTGCGTCACGGCGCGGCCATGCGTCCTCCGGAGACGCGCGAGCCCTTCGCCACGCTGGAGCGGCTCCACGGTGACGTGCTGTCGCAGGTGCTGGTGGCCGACGAGGGCACCACGGATGGCATGTGGAGAGACCCGCTGGGAGACCTGGGCGACCGGCTCCACCCTGGCAGCCGGGATGACGCCTACGCGGCGGCCACGGGCTACCTGCTGCTTCGGGACGGCCGTCCGGCGGCGGTCGTGCGCAAGCAGGGGACACCATTCGAGGACCTCTGGTTCCTGCAGGAGGCCCTGAGCAGGCTCAGCTCGCGCGTGCCCCCACCGGACCCGGCCCAGCGGCCGGGACGTCGCCGCGCGGAGCCCGCGCCCCGCTCGCCGCCCAGGCCCGCAAGCACGAACGCCCGCGCCACGGGCCCACGGGAGCGGACCGCCTGGGACGATGAGGCCACGCCGCCCCGTGGCACGCGCGTGCCTCCGCCCGAGCCGCCGAAGAAGGACCCGTGGACGGTGCTGGGCATCGCGCCCGGGACGCCCCTGGATGAGGCGCGCAAGGCCTTCCGGGCGCTCGTGGTGCAGTACCACCCGGACAAGGTGGCGCACCTGGCGCCGGAGTTCCACGCGCTCGCCGAGCTGCGCACGCGAGAGCTCCTGGACGCGTGGGCCGAGGTGGAGCGGGCACTGTCCGAAGGGACGTGAGCCCGCCGCTACAGTGGCATCGAGCCCGGCGGGGGCGTGATGAGCGTCCTGCCGCTGTCCAGGGCGAAGCGCGCGACGATGGGCATGTGGTCGGACAGCCCGTGGAAGCGGCTGCGGAGGTCCCCGAAAGGCGACGTCTCCTGCGTGTCGAGCCAGCGCACGCCGGCGCCGGAGAACACGTGGTCCAGGTGCATCCGCATGTGCATGAAGCCGGCGGTGGGAAAGCCGCGCGACACGTTCGGGTCAATCTGCCCCACGGCGGCCTGCGCGCAGGTGAGCCGGCCGTCGGTGGTGAGGTAGCGATACACGGGCGACGCGGGCGGTGAGTTGAAGTCGCCGCACACGATGGAGGGCTCGTCACCGGTGAGCCCGTGCATGAAGTCCGTCAGCTTGCGGGCTTCGTGGAGCTGGTTGACGCCGCAGCCCATCTTGTCGCGCGTGGCCCAGAACTCACGGGCGAAGGGCGTGGGCAGGCTGAGGTGGGTGTTGAAGATGTGGAAGGGGTGCCCGTCCTCGCGGCGCAGCAGGCGCATGTGCGCGCAGATGCGGCTCTGCTTGCGGTCCTTGAGCCGCTGGACGTGGTGGTGGGTGATGGCCTGGGGGGCGTCCACGTTGTGCGTGGCCACCTCCAGCCTGCGCGTGTTCACCAGCACCGCCAGGCCGGTGGTGTAGAGGGAGACCTCGCCGAGCTTGTAGTGGTGGGCGCGGAAGTAGAAGGCCTCGTAGGGCATCTCCCGTCCCAACATGCCGAACGTCTCCACCATCCGGCCCATGAAGGCGGTGAGCTGCGTCTCGCCCGGCTGCTTGGGCCGGTCGGCGATGTTGCTGCGCAGCGAGGACGTCTCCACCTCCTGGAGGCAGACGACATCCGGCAGCGGGTCCAGTGACGCCAACGCCGCGGCGACCCGTCGCTTCGGGCCCACGGTGCTCGCCAGGCCGCGGAGCATGTGGCCGAAGTAGCGGACGTTGTAGGTGACGATTCGCAGCGGGGATGGACTCATGGGCAGCGTGAAGGCTCCCTCCGGTGGGCCTTGGGAGGAAACTACTAACCGCCAGCCGCTCTGGCTTGGGACGGCGTCAGGCGGCCGACACTCCGAGGCCCTGCCTGCCCGGCCGTACTGTTCGTGCGGGGAGACGAGGACGCGGCGCCGAGATGCACGTCATCCGGCAACGAATGGAGCCAGGTTCCAGTCACCCTGTGGTTTTCTGCTGAGAGTTCCGGGCACGCGGCAGAAGGTGGTGCGCGGCAACCCGTAACGGGTCATCAGCGGTGTTACCGAGGGAAGGCTGTTCATGCGGGGATACACGTGGGGTGTGGCAATCGCATCCATGATGGGGCTCATGGGGTGCGGCGAGGACGACACGTACGTCTACGACGTGACGCTGGATGAAGCGGCCCTGAGCAACGTCCCGATTGAATGCTTCAGGCAGGCCGTCCCGGAAGAGCGGACTGTTGAAGGACTGGAGGCGCAGCAGCGGTGGCGTTTTCAGCGAGGCGAAGGGGAAGTGGAATCGATGTCGCTGGAGATTCCCGATGTCGAAATCTCCACCCGGGGTATCGGGTCGTTTGTCATCGACCGTCAGGATGACGCGCCAGACGTCATTCCCGGGGCGGCTGCCGCAGGTGGGGGATTTCAATTCGTCTACCTCACGGAAGGCTTCGACATGATGGGGCACCCGGGGACAGATCAGGCTTTCACCATCGTCATCGAGACCAAGACCCTGGATGACACCATTCAGGGATTCATGTGGGTTCGAAGCATGCTCAAGTTTCGAGCATGGAATACGAGTCCACAGTGCGCCATCACCATCCCGTTCACGGGCAAGCGCGTGACGGAGTAGGCTCCTCCGCTCGCGCCACAGTGGCGCGAGCCCTGTGCCGGAAGGAGCGGAGACCGATGCGTGGAGACCAGTGGGGCGCCATGGCCGCCGTGGTGATGGCGCTCACGGGGTGCGGCGAGGACGACACGTACCTCTACGACGTGACGCTGGACACGGAGACGCTGGCTAACGTGCCCACGGAGTGCTCCGAGTACGTCCAACCGGCGCAAGGCCCCGCGGTGGGCCTCGAGGCGCAGCAGCGGTGGACCCTCCGGAAGGGTGAGCTGGACTCGATGTTCCTCGAGGTCCCCGACATCGACTTCCAGACGCCGAACAACGCCTACGTCATCAACGGCGACGGCGCGCCGGACGTCCTCATGGGCTCGGTGGGCGCGGACGGCGGCTACCAGTTCCTCCACATCCAGACGCGCCTGGACGAGGAGCACGAGCTGTCCGCCCTGGGCAACGAGCACGCCTTCCGCATCGCCATCGACACCAAGAAGCTGGAAGACACCATCCAGGGCACCGTCTGGGTCCGCAACGAGCACGTCGAGCGGGACCCCGTCACCGGCTCCACGGTGGCCTCCGGCTGCGCCTCCGCCGTCCGCTTCACCGGCCGCCGGGCGCGGGAGTAGCGCGCTTCAGCCGCACCACCGTGTCCAGCAGGTGCTCCAGCGCCGCCTGGGGCTCGGTGCACAGCCCGGAGTGCACCGGCCCCGTCTGGATGATGGTGCTGCGCGGCGCCACCACCCAGTGCCAGCGCTCCTTCTGGGACAGCCGGCCAATGGGCCCCGAGCCCTTCCCGCCCTCGCACACGCGGCGGAAGCTCTCCAGGTGGCCGCGAATCATGTCCACGTCCACGTCGGGCCACAGCGCCTTCAGCCGCGCCGCGTCCGGCTCCACGCGCACGCCCAGGAAGCGCTGGGTGGCGCAGAAGAGGACGACGCCCGCGTTGATGAACTCCTCGCGCTCCACGCGCGGGACGACGCGGATGATGGCGTAGTCAAACGAGCTGGGCGCGGGCACGGTCCGCCTCCTCGATGAACGCGGGCACCGCTTCCAGCCGGCGCAGCAGCCAGGTGGCGTAGGCGGCGCGGTGGGCCTCGGCGGTGGGGAAGGGGGACTCGGTGCTCGTGAGCCACGCCTCCGGAATGGCCCCCACGATTCGCTCCACCCCGTCCCGGCTGATGCGCGCGCCCAGGTGCCTGCCGGCCTCCGTCAGCGCCGTGGCCCAGGGCAGCAGCACGTGGTCCTTGATGGGCGCGAAGCGGCCCTGGCTGCGCGCCTCCCAGTCGTCCCACGAATGGTGGAAGTACAGCGAGGCCCCGTGGTCGATGAGCCACAGGTTCCGGTGCCAGGTCAGCAGGTTGGGGTTGCGTGGGGTGCGGTCCACGTTGGTGATGTACGCGTCGAAGGCGACGATGCCGGACGCCTCCGCCGCGGTGGGCACGGGGTCCGCCACCGGGTCGAACGTCACCGACGCCGGGAGGTAGTCCAGCGCCAGGTTGAGGCCCGCGCTGGCCTTGAGCAGCTCACGAATCTCGGAGTCCGGCTCGTTGCGCCCCAGCGCCGGGTCCAACTCCACCAGTACGACCTCCGGCACGCGGAGTCCCAGCTCCCGGGCCAGCTCCCCGGCGATGAGCTCGGCGATGAGCGCCTTGGCGCCCTGGCCCGCGCCCCGGAACTTCACGACGTAGAGCCCCGCGTCGTCCGCTTCGATGATGGCGGGCAGCGAGCCGCCCTCCCTCAATGGCGTCACGTAGCGCGTGGCGGTGACCGTCCTTGGCATTCCAGACCTCCCGTCCTCTCTCCTGGCGTCGTCCCTGGGGGCCGCGTCGCGGCATGTAGCATGTCGGCCGGGGGTGGGAGGCACTGACGCGGCTAATGGCCGCCCACTGGAAACTTTGTCCGACACAATGCGACAATCATTTATCGGCGTTTTTTTCTGCCCCCCACGGAGCACCCCCACCATGGAAATCTCTCGCAAGCCGAAGTCGCCCGTGTCGCAGTCCACCCGCGCTGATGACACGGCCAAACCGGCCGCGGCCAGGCCGGTGGAGAAGACGCCGGTCCAGACGGCGAAGGACGGCTTCGACTCGGCGCCCACGGGTGGCGCGCGGGGCTCCAACTTCGTGGACCGCCCGAAGGGCAACTTCGTGGACCGCCCCACGGGCCTGCCCCCGGGCACCCCGTCGGCGCTGCCGGCCTCGGCCTTCACCTTCGGCTCCGGCCACGTCGCCGTGCGGCCCTTCGCGGAGAGCGCGGCCCGCGCGCCCGTGACGCTGCAGGCGTCCGCCACGCCCAACGCGAAGGTGAACGACCTCCAGACGACGACGTCCACCGTGTCCTTCGACCAGGACGTGAAGCTGGACTCGCTGAAGCTGAACCTGGACCTGGCGCACACCTACAAGGGTGACCTGGTCGTCAAGCTGACCAGCCCCTCCGGCAAGACGGAGACCCTCCACAACCGCACGGGCGGCAGCGCGGACAACATCCAGGGCAACTTCGACCTGGCCGCCTTCAAGGGCGAGTCCACCAAGGGCACCTGGACGCTCTCTGTCGAGGACAAGGCGCGCCGCGACACGGGCACCCTGAAGAGCTGGAGCCTGGACGCCGCGGGCCAGGCGACGGGCCCCATCGAGGAGCCGCAGAAGCCGCTCTCCGGCCCGCCGGTCATCGCCGTGTTCGACGGCGGCGTGGACTTCAAGCACTCCGACCTGGATGACGCGATGTGGGTCAACCCGAACGAGGTCGCGGGTGACGGCATCGACAACGACGGCAACGGCGTCAAGGACGACGTCTACGGCTACAACGTCGGCTACAACAGCGGCGACGTGATGCGCGGCAGCGGCACGGACCACGGCACGCACGTGGCCGGCATCATCGCCGCCGAGGACAACGGCGAGGGCAACACCGGCGTCGCCGCGGGCAAGGCGAAGATCATGAGCCTGGGCGGCCTGTACAACGGCGCGGACCTGCTCACGAACTTCGAGCGCGGCGTCGACTACATGGTGAAGATGAAGACCGAGCACGGCGTGAACATCCGCGCCGTCAACGCCAGCTTCGGCAACGAGTACCGCAACCCGGCGGATGTGAAGCGCTGGACGGACGCGGTGCAGAAGCTGGCCGACGCGGACATCCTCCTCGTCGCGGCCACGGCGAACGGCAACGGCAGCAACCTGAACGACGTGCCGGACATGCCCGCCAACATCGACCTGCCCAACGTCATCACCGTTGCGTCCATGGACAAGAACAACGACAAGCTCGCGAGGTTCTCCTCCCACGGGGACAAGGTCGTGGAGCTGGCCGCGGTGGGCGAGGACGTGCTGAGCACCGTCCCGGGCGGCGGCTGGGAGGAGATGAGCGGCACCTCCATGGCCACCCCGACGGTGGCGGGCGCCGCGGCGCTGATGTTCGCCGCCAACCCCGAACTGACGGCCGCGCAGGTGCGTGACCTGCTGGTCCAGACGGTGGAAGTGGACGCCGACCTCAAGGGCAAGGTGAGCACCAGCGGCAAGCTGGACATCGAGGCCGCCGTCGCCGCCGCCGAGGCCACCCTCAGCGAGGACGACACCACGGTCGCCGGGCGCTGAGCCAGCCCTGACGTGACGCAGCGAAGCGCTCCCGGTGCCCAGGCGCCGGGAGCTTTTTCGTGTCCGATTTGATTGCGCACAATTGAATTGCGCCCTATTCATCTCCCATGTCGATGGATGACCCGCTCAGCCTGGACCGGCAGCTCTGCTTCCCGCTCTACGCGGCGGCCCGGGCGATGACGCAGGCGTATGCGCCGCTGCTGTCACGGCTGGGCCTGACGTACCCGCAGTACCTGGTGTTGCTGGTGCTGTGGGAGACGGACGGGGAGACGGTGAAGGGGATGGGGGAGCGGCTGTACCTGGACTCGGGGACGCTCACGCCGCTGCTCAAGCGGATGGAGTCTCAGGGCCTGGTGCGGCGGGAGCGGAGCGCGGAGGACGCGCGCTCGGTGCGCATCCACCTGACGTCCGAAGGGCGGGCCCTGCGCCGCAAGGCCACGTCCATTCCCGAGGCGATGGCCTGCAAGTTGGGGCTGACGCTGGAGGAGGCGACCCGCCTGCGCCGCGACATCCAACGTCTTTTCGAAGTGCTTTCGCAGTCCCACGTTGATTCCTCGAAGTAACGCTCAAGGAGAACACCATGGCTCCCGTCGCTATCAGCCCGCTGTACAACACCTCCGCCACCACCCACGGCGGTCGCAACGGTCGCGTGAAGTCGGAGGACGGCGTCCTGGACCTGCCCCTGGCCATGCCCAAGGAGCTGGGGGGCGCGGGCGGCGCCGTCACCAACCCGGAGCAGCTCTTCGCGGCGGGCTACTCCGCCTGCTTCGAGAGCGCGCTGCGGCTGGTGGCGCGCATGCAGGGGAAGAACCTGGGCAACGACGCGGGCGTGCGCGCCACCGTCACCATCGGCAAGACGCCGGACGGCGGCTTCGGGCTCGCGGTGGAGCTCCAGGGGCTCCTTCCGGGCATCCCGAACGACGAGGCCCAGAAGTTGATGGAGGCGGCCCACGAGGTGTGCCCGTACTCGCGGGCCACGCGCGGCAACATCGACGTGAAGGTCTCCATCGCGGGCTAATCGCGGGTGGCGAATTCATGAGGACCGCGCGGGAGTTGGTATCGTGGCGTGATGCCTGATTCCAAGCTGCCCGCTCCCGCGCCTCGCGCATCCCTTTCACTTGTCTCCCGCGAAAAAGGGACGGAGCGGACCTGGTCCTTCGAGCGCAGCGGCACGGCCGTGACGCTGCGTGAGGGCCCGCTCGGCGGGAAGTCGAAGCAGACCGAAAAGGTGTTCGAGACTGAAGCCGAGGCGCTCGCTTTCTGCGACAAGAACCTCCGCGCGAAAGTGGAGAAGGGCTTCTTCTCCGCCGAGCTGGGGCTCCGCGCGGTTCCTTTCTCGGAGCTGCAAGCCGAGCTGAAGGTCGCTGCCAGCGCGGAGAGCGCCACCGCTCGCGTGCTCGTGCACGACGGTGACCTGGTTGTTCCTCACGACCTCATCCTCGATGACGGGTTCGGGCTGCTGTCACCGGAGAAGGATGCGCCGTCTCCCCTGGTGGGGCTCCTGGTGCGGGGAACGCTCACCATCGAGGGGTGCCTGCTCAACTTCGAGGACGACACCGGGCCCTTCCTTCAGGTCGAAGGCTCCCTCGCCGCCAGCGGCGTCGGCGTCGGCGGCTCGCAGATTCGGGTCAACGGGAGCGTTCGCACGAACGAACTGGTCGGCGTCTACAACCACGGCCACCTCGACGTGGGCGGCGACCTCGACGCTCGCATCGTGGCCACCGAGCACGCGGTGACCGTCGCGGGGAAGACGAACGCGCTGCGCTACCTCGGCTGGGGCGCCAGCATCTTCCCGGTGGCGGACGGCGTGGAAGACGCGAGCGACCCGCACGACGCCAAGGGTGTCTTCGTCTCCGGTGTCCTCAAGAAGCCCGAAGGCCAGGTGGACCTCTCGCTCGCGCGCGAGCGGCTGGCGGAGCGGAAGCCCAATCTGCTGGAGACGCCGGTGAGCGTCCGCGCGGAGTTCCGCAAGCAGATGGCCAAGAAGCTGGAGGCGCCCGACACGCTCAAGAGCCTGGCGCTGACCCACAAGAATCTCGGCACCCTGCCCGCGGAGTTGTTTCACTTCCGCCGGCTGGAGAAGCTCGACCTGACGGGGAACAAGCTGCGCACGCTCCCCGAGGAGCTGGGGCAGCTCACGGAGCTGCGAGAGCTTCGGCTGGGCGGCAACGGCCTGCGGGAGCTGCCGGAGTCGGTGGGCAACCTCGAGAAGCTCGTCCACCTCGACCTGGAGGCCAACTGCCTCTGGCGGCTTCCGGAGTCGCTGGCGCGCTGCACCGAGCTGCGCACCCTCAACCTCATCAACAACCCCTACTCGTACGTGCGCGCCGCCTTCGGAGGCTGGCGCAAGGTGAAGGTGCTCCGGGACTTCCCAGAGGTCCTCACGCGCTTGCCGAAGCTGGAGGTGGTGGAGTTCAAGGGCACCTTCTTGCGCTCGCTGCCGACGCGCGCCTTCGACAGCAAGGCCTTGCAGCGGGTGAGCATCAAGGACTCGCTCATCACCGACGTCGACAGGGCGCTGCACCCGTTGGTCGAGGTCGACCTGGAGCACGCGAAGCAGACCGCCGCGGACTTCGTGCGCTTCTGGTTCGCGCACGACACCGTCCACCTCGCGGACTTCTTCGACGCGACGACGCGGCGGTACGACTTCACCGACGTCATCGCGCTGGCCGGGCTCCTGCTCGAGAGCGCCGTCCCTGTCCCCGCGTCATACGAAGGCGTGCTGGCCACCTGGAAGCAGCAGATTGACCGGGTGGGCCATGTCATCGACCGGAGCGAAAGGAATCCGGAGCACTCCCGCGCGCTGTTCGGCGCGCTCCGGGACGCGCTCGACACGCTGGGCGAGCCGTATGGCGCCAACGCGCTCGTGGACGGCTTGCGCGCGCTGTTCGACGCGCGCGCGCGAGCCTAGACACAAGGCGCCTACGGCGTGCTGCCCGGCACCCACACGCCCCAGTCCGTGAGCTGCGCGCCTCCACCGCTGGGCGTGGTGCGGTCGCTCAGCGGCTGGAAGCGGGCCTCGTGGGCCAGCCCGGAGAGTTCATCCTCCCAGGGGTCGGCGGCATAGACCTGGACGCGGACGTTGTTCGCCTGGGGCTGCGCGGTCTCGAACTGGAGCGCCGGGACGCGGTGCGCGCCCACCGTCATCGTCTCGCGCTTCATCGGTGCGAGGCCCGTGGGCGCCGGGGGCCACTGGCGTGTGTCCAGGGACTCCCAGATGCGCGCCAGCACCGCCTCCTCCAGGGGCACGGCTTCCGCCTGCGCGAAGTCCGGGCACGCCGCGCCTGTCGTGGGCGGCGTCACCTGTTGACGCAGGATGAAGCCTCGCTCCGCGGCCTGGCAGGTGCGCAGCACGGACGTGGCGCCGTCCGTCTCCATCCGCACGTCGAACCAGGTGCCCGGGCCCCAAGGGCGGTCGAGCGCCGGAGGCTGGCCGGTGCCACCCTCCTGTCCCTGGCGCGCCTCCACCAGGGTGAGCTGGGCGCCGCCGCCCGTTCCGAAGCCCGCCAGCGTGGTGCTCGCGTCGAGCAGGCCATGGGTGAGGTACAGCGGGCCCGGCGTCGCCGCGTAGAGCCGGTTCTCCAGGGGACCATCCATCATCCGCTTGTCGTTGAGGTAGCGCTTCGCCTCCCAGTGGCGGCCCGCGGCGGTGAGCTGCTCGGTGCTCTGCTTGCCCTCACGGGGGACCTCCAGCGCACGTGACTCATCGGCTCGCACGGGCACCACCAGCGGCCGCGCCAGCATCGGCTGCCGTGAAGGCGCGCCGCCATCCTCGGTGAAGTAGATCGTCACCCAGACCCAAGGCAGCTCCACCGCCACGACCTCCAGCGTCACCACGCCGGCCACCGCGGACGCGGGCGCGGTGCCGGGCTGCTGGCGGCCCATGGCCTTGCGGTTGGCGGAGAAGGAATACGCCACGCGGTCGCCCACGCGAGCCCGCAGCCAGGGCGAGTTGCCGCGACGCGTTGGCGTCTCCGTCTCCGTCTCCGTCTCCGTCTCCGTCACAGGCGCCTGGGTGGAAACTTCCGGCGGTGCGGTGGTGCCGTCGGAGGGTGTGGTGTGGGGCTCCACGCTCTTGCAGCTCGTGCCAAGGGTCAGGGCCGCGCACAACAGCATCGCGGGGCGGGACAGGGAGGAGGCGACAGGCTTTCGCATTCGAACGACCTCGGCGGTGAGGGGCATTGCGTCACCCCTGTCGGACCTTGATACACCGGGTCGCATGACCACGAACCTGTCCATCCGCCGCGTCGTTCTCTACAAGCATGGCGTCGGCTACTTCGAGCGCCGGGGGAAGGTGCGTGGCAATGACACGCTCAACCTCGACTTCAAGGCGCGCGACATGAACGACGTGCTGAAGTCGCTGACGGTGCTCGACTTGTCGGGCGGCTCGGTGTCGGCGGTGAGCTACGACTCCACGAAGCCGCTGGAGCAGCTCCTGGCGGAGGCCACCATCCGCATCCCGGAGGACGGCAGCCTCACGGCGCTGCTGGGGCAGATTAAAGGCGCGCGCGTGCGGGTGCGCGTGGGCGGCGCGCAGGTGGAGGGCTCCATCATCGGCCTGGACTCGCTGGCCGTGGCGGCGGGCGAGACGAGCCTGGTGCGCCCGTTCCTGTCGCTGCTGGTGGGCGCCTCGCTGCGGACCTTCGACATCCTGGACGTGTCCGAGCTGGAGTTCCTGGACGAGGCGGTGCGCAAGGACTTGGAGTTCTACCTGGCCACGGTGCTGTCCTCGTACAAGAAGGACTCCAAGCGGATGGCCATCCTCACGTCGGGCGAGGGCGAGCGCGAGCTGTTCGTCAGCTACGTGGTGGAGTCGCCGGTGTGGAAGACGAGCTACCGCATCCTCCTGGATGAGGGGGAGCCGCCGCTGCTCCAGGGCTGGGCGCTGGTGGACAACACCGGGGACGAGGACTGGGTGGACGTGAAGCTGTCGCTCATCGCCGGGCTGCCGGTGTCCTTCGTGCATGACCTCTACAACCCCCGGTACATGAAGCGGCCGGTGGTGGAGGTGAAGACGGAGGCCGCCGCCGCGCCGGTGATTCCGGAGGAGAGCTTCGGGGGCGCCGCGGACATGTTGCGGGACGCGGAGATGGCCGCGCCGATGATGTCCGCGATGCCTGCCCCGGCGCCCGCGTCCGCGCCGCGCCGCTCGCGCGCGGAGCGAGGGGGGCCGGTGTCCGTGGGAGGCCCTGGCGGCCCGAAGCTGCGCGAGGTGATGGCGCAGAGCGCCCCGGTGACGACGCTCACGAAAGAAGTCGGAGACCTCTTCGAGTACGGCGTGGACCGGCCGGTGACGGTGCACCGCAACCAGAGCGCGCTGGTGCCGATTCTGCACAAGCCCTTCGAGGGCAAGCGGGTGCTCCTCTACAACCGGTCCACGCGGGAGAAGAACCCCATGGCGTGCATCGAGCTGAAGAACACCACGGGCCTCACGCTGGAGGGCGGCCCGGTGACGGTGACGGAGGACGAGCGCTACGTGGGCGAGGCGATGCTCGACACGATGAAGCCCAACGACCGGCGCTTCGTGCCCTACGCGGTGGAGCTGGGCTGCGTGGTGTCGATTGAGGACCGCACGGAGGACGGGCCGGTGTTCCGCGTGGTGGTCAACGCCGGGATGCTGATGGCGGAGTACTTCCACCTGCGCCGCACGACGTACCTGTCGCGCAACAAGGCGCCGCGGGCGCAGGTGCTGTACGTGGAGCACCCGCGCCAGGGCTGGGAGCTGGCCAAGGACAGCCCGGAGGCGGCGGAGACGACGGAGGGCTACTGGCGCTTCAAGCGGGAGCTGGCCGCCGGGGCGCAGGACTCGTTCACCGTCACCGAGCGCACGCGCGGACAGCGTCAGTACCTCGTCTCCAGCATGGGGGTGGACGAGGTCTCCTACTTCGTGTCGCAGCGCTTCATCGACGAGAAGATGGCGGGCGCGCTGAAGGAGGTCGTCGCGCAGCGGGAGCAGGTGGACGCGCTGGCGAAGGAGGAGCAGCGCCTGCTGGAGGAGCGCAACCAGCTCTTCCGGGACCAGGAGCGCATCCGCTCCAACATCGAATCGCTGAAGAGCGGCGCGTCGCAGCGCGAGCTGGCGGACCGCTTCGTTTCCAAGCTCAACGAGCAGGAGGACCGGCTGGAGGCCATCGCCGCCGAGCTGACGAAGCTGTCCAACCAGCGGCAGGAGGCGCAGAAGGCGCTCAACCGCCGCATCCAGGCGCTCAGCTACACGGCGGACCTGTAACCCGCGGTGGGCTGCCCGGACCGCACCGGGCAGCCTTCGCTACCCGGAGACGATGCGCCAGCGCAGCGTCCCGTCCGGGTCCGGCGCGATGATTTCCACGCGCGGATTCTTGGCGCTGGAGCATTCCAGGTACGCCTTGAAGCCCCCCGCCATCTCATGGAGGGCCACCGGCGTCTGGTAGGTGAACTGGCGCAGCAGCAGCATGCCCGTGCCGTTCTCCTCCTGGTGCACCAGCTCCCCCTGGTCGCAGTAGGAGCGCCACATGCGCCGCGCCATCCCCAGCACCATGTTGGGCGTGGTGAAGCGCAGCACCATCTTGAAGATGGAGTGGATGTCTCGCAGGGTGACTTCGTAGCCCACCGTGTGAGCCCCTTCCGGCTTCCCGTCGAAGTGCCGGTCCACCACGTGCTGGATGATGCCGAAGTACGTCTCCACCGGCACCCAGCCCACCGCCAGCGTCGTGCGCGGGTCCGCGTGGGGTTGCAGCTCGGGGAGCAGCGACTCCACGGCCGTGCGCGCGGTGTCCTCGCCGAAGCGCTCGTGCACGTAGGCCAGCAGGTTCTGGACGGTGAAGCCCTTGTAATTCACACCAGACAATGAGGCTGTCACGCTTGCGATACCCCCCGCTCCAACCTGTGAGCCGGCCTTGGCTCACAGGAGGCTTGCGGCAAAGCCGTATGCTAGAGCACTCCACGACACGGCGGAAATACCAGCCCGCACCAATTCCCAGCCGCTCCGCTCAACGCTGGAAGGCCCGGAACACCTCGACACCCGCGACCACCGTCATCCGGACCTCGGCGACGGGGAGCGCGGTGACGGGCCCATCCACCGGGTCCACCGACAGCGCGACGAAGTCCGCGTCCATGCCGGGCTGGAGCCGGCCGCGCCGGGTCTCCGCGAAGGACGCGTGCGCCGCGCCCACGGTGAAGCCCTCCAGCGCCTCCTGTCCGCTGAGCCGCTGCTCGCCGTACCAGCCGCCTTCCGGCAGGCCCTGGAGGTCCTGGCGCGTGCGCGCCGCGTACAGGCCCGCCAGCACGTTGGGCCGCTCCACGGGGAAGTCGCTGCCCAGCGCCAGCACCGCGCCGGACGCCTTCAGCCGCTGCCACGCGTAGGCCCCGCGGATGCGCTCCGGCCCCACGCGCGTCTGTGCCCAGGGCATGTCACTGGTGGCGTGCGTGGGCTGCACGCTGGCGATGAAGCCGCTCCGGCCCAGCCGTTCAATGTCCTCGGGGCGCATGATTTGCGCGTGCTCCACGCGGTGCCGGCCGGACTGGAGCGTGCCGGTGGCCTCGGCCGCGCGCGCGAGCACGTCCAGCACCACCGTGTTGGCCCGGTCTCCAATCGCGTGCGTGCACACCTGGAAGCCCCGCGCCATGAAGGCGCGCACGCGCGCTTCGTACTCCTCGGGCGACAGCAGCAGCAGGCCGCGGTGGCCGGGCTCATCGCTGTAGTCCTGGTGCAGCGCCGCGCCGCGGCTGCCCAGCGCGCCATCCAGGGTGAGCTTCACCGCGCGCATCGTGAGCATGCGCCCCTCATGGGGGCCGTCCTTCAGGTATGTCTCCCGGTCGCCCGTCTGTCCATCCGCCATGGCGTAGACGCGCAGCGGCAGCTTGCCTTCCTTGTCCCAGCGCTGGAGCAGGCGGAAGGTGCGCAGGTCCATGCCCGCGTCGTGGACGCCGGTGAGGCCCACCTGCGCGGCGCGTTGGAGCGCCGCGGTCAACTGCGCCGCGTGTTGCGCGTCCGTGGCGGGCGGCAGCACGGCCTCCACCAGCGTCATGGCGTTGTCCACCAGGATGCCGGTGGGCGCTCCGCCCTCGCCCCGGAGGATGCGCCCGCCCGCCGGGTCCTTCGTGTCACGGGTGATGCCGGCGCGGCGCAGCGCCTCTCCGTTGACCCACAGCGCGTGGCCGTCCACGCGGCTCAGCGCCACCGGCCGCGTGGGAAAGCGCGTGTCCAGGTCCGCGCGCGACGGGAAGGTCTTCTCCGGCCAGTCGTTCTGGTCCCAGCCGCGGCCCAGCAGCCACTCGCCCTGGAACGCGGAGGAGGGCGCCGAGGCGAGCCGCTCCAGGGCCTCCGCCTTCGTGTCCACGCCCTCCAGGTCCACCGTCACCAGGCCGCGGCCCAGGCCCGCCAGGTGACCGTGCGCGTCGGTGAGGCCCGGCACCACCGTGGCGCTGCCCAGGTCCACCACGCGCGCGTCCTTGCCGGCGGCGGCGAGCACCTCGTCCTTCGTGCCGGTGGCCAGCACCTTGCCGTCCTTCACCGCGAGCGCCTGCACCTGGGGCTTCGCCGGGTCCAGCGTCCGGATGCGCTGGGCCACGTACACCGTCGTGGTGGCGGTGGGCTCCGGCACGGGGGCCGGGTTGTCATCCGCGGGCGGCACACGCCGGGTGCAGCCCGAAAGGCTTGTCAGAAGGAGTACCGCCCCGAGGAGTCCACCACCGAGTCGTCGCAGCGTCATGTCTGGCACCTGTCTGGAAGCCCGCGCCAATTCCTGGCGCGTCCGGCGCGACACTCTGGCGCACCTGGAAGGAGAGGCCAAGCAGGGGCCGCGCCTGCCGGTCGCGTGGGTCACGGATGGTTGGGATGGAGCCGGTGGCGCATCGACGTGCGCTGGTTCGTGTAGCGCGGGTTCTGGAACAATTTGATGAGCGCCATGCCCGCCACGAAGCCGCCGATGTGCGCCCAGAAGGCGACGCCGCCGGACGCCTCCGCGCTCACCGTGTTGAGCTGGGGCAGGCCGCTGAAGAGCTGCACGCCGAACCACCACAGCAGCACCGCCCACGCGGGCACGGGGAAGACACGGATGAAGATGACGATGATGAACAGCATGTTCACCCGCACCCGCGGATAGAGCAGCAGGTACGCGCCCATGACGCCGGAGATGGCGCCGGACGCGCCCACCGTGGGTACCGGCGAGCCCGGGTCCACCAGGAGATGCGCCGCCGCCGCCGCCAGTCCGCACAGCAGGTAGAACACCACGAAGCGCAGGCGGCCCATGCTGTCCTCGACGTTGTTGCCGAAGACCCAGAAGAAGAGGCAGTTGCCCAGCAGGTGTCCCCAGCCGCCGTGCAGGAACATGGAGGTGATGGGGGTGAGGAGGTTGATGGACTCGTTGTCCACCACGCACGCCAGCCCGTCTCCCAGGGGAACGTACTGGCCCAGCGCCGCCTCGCCCGTCAGCTCGCCGGGCACCATGCCCAGGTTGCAGACGCTGGCCGCCAGCCGGTAGGCGTCCAGGCCCGCGCCCTGGATGAAGACCCAGACGAAGCCGATGGTGCCGAGCAGCAGGTACGTCACGACGGGAGTGCGGAGGGTGGGGTTGTCGTCGCTGATGGGAATCATGTGGGAGGCCCATCATGTGCATCTCCCTGGCCGGGCGCGGCGGCGGAAGGTGCCTGGATGTGCGGCGCTGGACGCATGGGCACCCATACGGACGGAGCGGGTGGAATGCTTGCCCTGGGAAACCATCCCCGGGGAGACTTGGCTGCGGGAAGCGGGTTGAGGGATGTTGAGCCGCCTCACACTCCCGTGGAGTCCTGAGAAATGAACCTGTCGATGCTGTCGCGCGGCGCCGCCGCGCTCCTCGTGGTCGCCGCGCTGTCCCTCACCACCGCGGGTTGCGCCGGCCGCCGCCGTGAAGCCTTCTTGCTGGAGAAGGCGCGCAACCACGTCTACCGCAAGCCCGTGGCGGAGGTGTATCCGCAGGCGCTCGCCCTGCTGAAGGAGAAGGGCTACTCCTTCAAGGCGGGCCAGAGCGGCTTCGAGGCCACCACCGAGTGGTTGATGCAGGGCGCCCCGTCGTCGCTGGGCACCACCCAGGTGCGCTACCTGGTGCGCGGCATCGAGAAGGGCCCGGGCCAGTGCTCGGTGGAGCTCACCCGGCAGCTCGTCACGGAGTCCGCGGGTGCTTCCAACACGTCCGGCCGCGCCAGCGACATCTCCGAGCCCGCCGTCCGGGCCGACGGCGGCAACATCACCCGGGACGAGGCGCTGGAGTGGGAGCTGGTCCAGCGCGTGGACGCCGAGTCCGCTTCCTCCCTGCGCGCCGAGTCCGAGAAGATTCAGTAGCCTCAGTCCCGGAGGGGCAGCTCGACGGTGAACCCGTCGAAGGCCACCTCCACCGGCCCCTGGTACTCCTCACGCGCCTGCGTGAGCAGCTTCGAGGGGTCGGTGTCGTGCCGGCTGGAGAGGTGGGTGAGCACCAGCCGCCGTGCGCCCGCCTCCCGCGCCACGCGCGCCGCTTCCCGCGCGGTGGAGTGCCGGGTCTCCACGGCCCGCTCCTGTTCGTCGTCGGAGAAGGTGGACTCGTGGACCAGCAGGTCCGCGTCCTTCGCGGCCTTCACCAGCGACGGGCACGGGCGCGTGTCCCCGGAGATGACCAGCCGGCGCCCGGGGCGCGGCGCGCCGAGCACGTCCTCCGGCTTCACCGTCCGCCCGTCCTCCAGCGTCACCGGCTCGCCCCGCTGGAGCTGTCCGAAGCTGGGGCCCTCCGGCACGCCCAGCGCGCGCGCCGTGTCCAGGTTGAAGCGCCCGGGGCGGCCGTCCTCCACCAACGCGTAGCCCAGGGCGTTGATGCGGTGGTCCACGCCCACCGCGTGGACCGCGTAGCCCTTGCGCGGCACCACGTCACCGTCCTTCAGCTCGTGAATCTCCACCGGGAAGGACATGGACTCCACGCCCAGGTGGACGGCCTGGTGGAGCAGGCGCTTCGCGGAGGTCGGGCCGTACAGGTGCATGGGCTCGGAGCGCCCCGTCATGCCCAGCGTGCGCAAGAAGCCGATGATGCCCAGGTAGTGGTCCGCGTGGAAGTGCGTGAAGAACACCGCGTCCACGGTGAAGCCGGTGCCATAGCGCACCATCTGCCGCTGGCTGCCCTCTCCACAGTCGAAGAGCAGCAGGTCCGCGTGCGCCTTCACCGCGAGTCCGGACAGGTTCCGGTGCAGCGTGGGCTGCGCGGCGGAGGTACCGAGGAACGTGAGCCTGAGGAGGGACATGCCGGCACTTCCCACGCGTTGAGGGCCTCCCGCGCCAGTCAACCGCCGACGCGAGGGGGCCATTTACCAGGGTTGGAGGCACCCATGCTATGTGGCCGCCCCCGACCTCGGACTTCACCATGCCTGAATCCCTGACCTTCGCGCCGACTTCGGACCCTCGCCGTGTGCGCGCGCCAGATGGCCGCGTGCTCACCGTGCCGGACGGCTGGGCCCTGCTCCCCCCCGGTGACGCCGGGCTCACCCGCCGCGTGAAGGCGGCGGGGCCCTCCTGGACCGTGGCGGAGAAGGTGGGCCGCAAGCTCTTCTCCCGGGGCGTGTGGGCGCCGGAAGCGCACATCCTCCACGCCCGCGCCGCCCTCGAGGCCGAGCGCGCCACCCCCGCCTACGAGAAGAAGCTGGCCGCGGGACGCGAGCGCCGCGCCCGCGAGCAGGAGGCCTACGAGGTCGACTTCGCCAACGCGGTGCTGCGCTTCCTCGCCTTCTCCCCGGCGTGGCTGCCGCACGCCAAGCGCATGGCGGTGCTCGTCGCCACCCATGCCACCCCCGTGGGCAGCGGCACCGTGGCCCGCACCGAGCGCATCCCCCTGGAGCGCCGCGCCGAGGCCGCCGTCATCGCGTGGATGCGACACCAGACCACGAGCTACGACGACATGCGCATCGCCCGGGTGAAGGGCGCCCGCAGGGAGGTGCGCCGGGAGCTGGCGGACATCTCCCGCGCCGTGCTGGACCTGCACCGCCGCGATGTCCCCCACGGGCCCGCCGCGTGCCCGCTGTGCACCGCGCTGACGCGGACCTGAGCGGCGGCGGCGCGCACCCACAGCCGCGGACCTTGGATGACTGACCCGGTGTTCAGAAACCTTGCACGGTTAATGACCGGCGGGTTAGGAATCCGGCGAGCATGGCCCGCCCCGCCGACCCTCACGCGCGCAGTTCGCTGGTATCCGCGGCCCGGCGAGAGTTCGTTCGCCGGGGGCTGAAGGGCGCGCGCATCGAAGACATCACCGCCGCGTGCGGGCTGTCCAAGGGCGCCTTCTACCTGCACTTCCCATCCAAGGAGGCGCTGTTCGGGGAGGTGGTGGGCGCGTTCGAGTCCGGGCTGATGGAGATGAACGGGCGGCGCATGGCCCACATGGAGCGCTTCTTCCAGACGCACGGCATCCCGGGCGCGCGGGACCGCATCGAGCGCAGCGAGCGCTACCTGCGCTTTCTCCAACTGGAGAAGGAGCATGACCTGGAGGCCCTGGACTGGGTGTGGGAGTTCCGGGACGTGTCCCTGGTGCTCACCAGCGGCAGCCAGGGCACGGCGTTCGAGTCCCTGCTGTGGCGCATGACGGACGCCCAGGTGGAGCGCGTCTCCCACGACTTCCGGCGGCTGCAGGAGGCTGGCGCCATGGACCCGGAGCTGGACGCGCACATCTTCGCCTCCATCATCGTCGGGTCCTTCCTGCTGCTCTCCACGCAGATGGCGCGGCTGGATGAGAAGCCGGACCTGAACGCGTGGGCGAACACGCTCCAGCGGCTGTGTCAGGAGGGCACCCGTCCGGCGCAGCCGTCCTCGGTGGAGGCGCCTCCATCCCCCGCGCGTACGCCGCGCGCCCCTTCCACGCGTGTCGCGCGCCGGCCCCGGGCCGCCGCCCAGAAACCCCGAAAGACCCCGAGGAAACGCTCGTGAAACCCAACCTGAAGCCGTCCGCCGTCCGCGTGCTCGCCGCGGCGGGCCTGGCCACCGCCGTGCTGTCGCTGACCGCATGTGAGAAGGCGGATGCCTCGTCGGCGCCGCCCGCCAAGGCCCCGGCGAAGGAGGTGGTGCCCACGGTGAAGGTCGTCTCCGCGCGGACGGTGCGGGCCGCGCCGAGCGAGTCGGTGACGGGCACGCTGTTTCCCGCGCAGGCCTTGAGGGTGGGCTTCGAGGTGGGCGGCCGCCTGTCGGCCGTCCGGGTGAAGAAGGGGCAGGGGGTGAAGAAGGGCGACGTGCTGGCGCAACTGGACCCGGAGATTTCCGACGCGCAGGTGGCCCAGGCGGAGGCCGCGGTGGCCGCCGCCGAGGCCGCCTCCACCATGGCCGCCGACGTGGCCGCCCGCAACGAGAAGCTCCAGCAGCAGGGCGGGGTGAGCGAGGTGGCGCACCGCACCGCCAGCGCCAATGCCGCGCAGGCGCAGGCGCAGTGGATGGCCGCCAAGGCGCAGCTGGCCCAGGCGCGCGCGTCCCGCCGCCGGCACGAACTTCGTGCGCCCTTCGACGGCACCATCATCGACGCGCCGGAGCAGACGGGCGCGACGGTGGCGCCGGGCACGCCGCTGTTCAACCTGGAGCGCCTGGACACGCTGCTCTTGAAGACGACGGTGTCGGAGGCCCTGCGCTCGCAGCTGGAGCCCGGCGCCAAGGTGCGCGTGGAGTCGGTGGGCGCGCGCGTGTCCTCGGACGAGGCGGTGGTGCGCACCATCCTCCCCTCCGCGGACCCCGCAACGCGCCGCGTCCCCGTGGAGCTGTCCGTCCCCAACGCGGACGGCCGCTTCGTGGCGCACACGCTGGCGCGGGCCGAGCTTTCACTGGGGCAGGCGCGGGACGCCCAGGTGCTGCCGGGCAGCGCGCTGTCGGCCCTGGACGGGGACCATGTCTGGGTGGTGGCGTCCGGCCAGGTACGCCGCGTGGACGTGCGGGTGCTGGAGCGGCGCGAGCAGGGCGAGGTGGTGGTGCTGGCGTCCTCGCCGCTCGACGCTGTCGTTGACCACCCCACTCCGGGCCTGTCGCAGGGCGCCCGCGTCTCCGTGAAGTAGGGAGCCCTCCCCATGCTGCTCAGCGACGTCTCCATCCGCAGGCCTGTCTTCACCGCGATGTTGTCGCTGTGCCTCGTCGTGCTCGGCCTCATGGGCCTGGGCCGCCTGGGCACCGACCTCTATCCGGATGTGTCGTTCCCGGTGGTCATCATCAACACCGTCTACAAGGGCGCGGGTCCGGGCGAAATCGAAACGCAGGTCATCAAGCCCCTTGAAGACGCCGTCGCCGGCATCAGCGGCGTGGACAAGATTCACTCCTTCAGCCGGGAGAACGTGGGCATCGTGGTGGTGCAGTTCAAGATGACCGCCCCGCTGGACCGGGCGGTGCAGGACGTGCGCGACAAGGTCGCCGGCATCGCCAGCCGCCTGCCCCAGGACGCGGACGCGCCCGTCATCGGCCGCGTGGACCTGGGGGCCACGCCCATCCTCACCTACGCCGTCTCCGCGGAGCTGCCCTCGCAGGAGCTGCGCCGGCTCATCGACGACCGCGTGAAGCCCGCGCTCGCGCAGTTGGAGGGCGCCGCCGAGGTGCGCGTCACGGGCGGTGACACGCGCGAGGTGCAAATCGACATCGACCTGGACAAGGCGCGCGCGGCGGGCGTGTCCCCGCTGAGCATCGCCCAGCGCGTGGCGGCGGAGAACCTGGACCTGCCCGCGGGCCGGCTCCAACTGGGCGCCTCCGAGATGACGGTGCGCTCGCTGGGGCAGTTCCAGAACGTGGAGGAAATCCGCGACCTGCCGGTGGCGCGCAGCGCGACGGGCGCGCAGGTGCGGTTGGGTGAAATCGCCAGCGTGACGGACGGCGTGGCCGAGCGGCGCACCCTGGCGCGCCTCAACGGGCAGGACGCCGTCATCCTGGAAATCGTCAAGCAGCCGGGCTCCAACACCGTCGCGGTGAGCGAGGCGGTGCGGCGGGTGATGTCGCAGATGGACTCGGTGGTGGGGCATGGCTTCCAGGCCACGCTGCTCATCAACCAGTCGGACCTCATCCAGGAGAACGCGCACGAGGTCTGGGTGGCGCTCGTCTTCGGTGGCGCGATGGCGGTGCTCATCATCCTCATCTTCCTGCTGGACGTGCGCGGCACCTTCATCTCGGCGCTGGCGCTGCCCACCTCCGTGCTGGGCACCTTCTTCGTGATGTACGTGCTGGACTACACGCTCAACCAGATGACGCTGCTGGGCCTGTCGCTGGCCATCGGTCTGCTCATCGACGACGCGGTGGTGGTGCGCGAGGCGATTACCCACCGGCTGGAGAAGGGTGAGGACCCGGTGAGCGCCGCGTCCAACGGCACCCGGGACGTGGGCCTGGCGGTGCTCGCCACCACGCTGTCGCTGGTGGCGGTGTTCGTGCCGGTGGCCTTCATGCCCGGCATCGTCGGCCAGTTCTTCCGGCAGTTCGGCATCACCATCTCCGTGGCGGTGCTGATTTCCCTGTTCATCTCCTTCACGCTGGACCCGATGATGTCGGCGCGGCTGGCGAAGCGGCGCGTGCCGGGCGAAATCCGCCAGGAGAACGCGGTGGCCGCGGCGCTGCGCCGCTTCCTGGACGGCACCGAGCGCGTCTACGAGTCCATCCTCCGCTGGGTGCTGGCGCACAAGTGGACGACGATGGGGCTCACGCTGGTGCTGCTGGTGGTGTCCTTCGGAGGCGCCAGCCGCCTGGGCATGGAGTTCATGCCCGCGGAGGACCGCTCGCAGTTCTTCGTGGACCTGACGCTGCCGGACTCGGCCAGCATCCGGGAGACGGAGGCCCGCACCGCCAGCGCGGAGGCGCTGCTGCGCCAGCTCCCGGAGGTGACGGACGTCTACTCCATCGTCGGCAAGGACGGCGACGTGAACAAGTCCCGCATGCGCGTGCTGACCGTGGGCAAGGACGCGCGCACCAAGGGCATCCAACTGCTGAAGGAGGACGCGCGCGCGCTGCTGGAGCCGGGGCTGGTGGGCACGCGGGTGAACCTGAGCGACCCGCCCATCCTGGAGGGCATGGGCGACTTCTACCCCATCATGGTGCGCATCACCGGGCCGGACCTGGTGCGCGTCAACGAGGAGGCCGAGCGCGTCGCGGACATCCTCCGTGAGCTGCCGGGCACCGCGGACGTGCGCGTGGAGTCCAACCCGCCCAAGCCGGAGATGCAGGTGCTCATCGACCGGGCGCGCGCCAGCGACGTGGACCTGCACGCGGGCGCGCTGGCCACGCAGCTCCGGCTGGCCATTGGTGGTGACGTGGTGGCGAAGCTGCGTGAGGGCATCACCGAGACGGACATCCGCGTGCGCCTGTCGGAGAAGGACCGCGCCACGCCGGAGCGCGTGCGTCAGCTGGAGGTGTACACGCCTGGCGGCCTGCGCCCGCTGACGGACGTGGCCCGGGTGGAGCTGAAGAACGGCCCCAGCCTCATCGAGCATGAGAACCGCGAGCGGCAGATCGCCGTGTACTCGCAGCTGGGCCCGGGCGCGGCGCTGGGCGACATCGCCCAGGAGCTGAAGGCGCGGGTGGCGGCCCAGCCGCTGCCCCCGGGCTACGCGCTCATCTATGACGGGCAGATGAAGAGCCTGGACGAGCAGAACGACGCCTTCGGCGCGGCGTTCGGGCTGGCCTTCGTGTTCATCTACATGGTGCTCGCCAGCCAGTTCGAATCCTACAAGCACCCGCTCACCATCATGGCGTCGCTGCCGCTGGCCCTGGTGGGCGCGCTGCTGGGCCTGGTGGTGACGGGCTTCCACCTGTCCATGGGCGCCATGATTGGCATCATCCTGCTGATGGGGCTGGTGACGAAGAACGCGATTCTGCTCATCGACGGCGCGCTCCAGAACCTGCGGGACGGCGACACGGTGGATGAGGCGCTGCTGAAGGCGGGCCCGCGCCGGCTGCGGCCCATCCTGATGACGAGCGCGGCCATGGCCATCGCCATGGTGCCCACGGCGGTGGGCACGGGCACGGGCTCGGAGTTCCGCGCGCCCATGGCCATCTCCGTGATTGGTGGCGTCATCACCTCCACCTTCCTCACGCTGCTGGTGGTGCCGGTGGTGTTCGCCGGCATGGAGCGCCTGGGCTTCAAGCGCCGCCGCCCGCGGAGTGACGACGCCGCCTCCGCTCCGCGCCAGGTGGAGCCCAAGCCCGGCCAGGCGGCCTGAGGTCCGCGGGCCTTGGGGGCGCTCAGCGCCCCGCGTACAGCGGCGCCATCGCATCCACGATGGCGCCCATCAGCCGCTGACCGTCAGGCGTGTCCGGGCAGAGGCCGCCCCAGACGAGCGTGAGGCGTTCGGCGACTGGGCGGAAGTACATGCGCCCGCGCATACGGACCGGCTCGTAGCTCTCCCGGCCGCCGACGAGGTAGTCCTCCTCCGGCACGCCGAAAACGGCGTAATACGTGAGGTCCGGCGCCTGCGCGTCCTGCACCCGGTGCAGCCCGCTGGGGATGATGCAGCTCACCTCCGCCAGGTGCCACGGGCCTTCACGGCCCTGGCGCACGTCCAGCACCTCGAAGCACATCTTCGACGCGGGGCAGCCCAGCTCGCCGGCCGTGAGGAAGTTGTAGTCGAGCCGCGGAATCTCCAGCATCTCCTCCAGGTCCGGCCGGCCGTCGCGGGTGAAGCCCCACGGGCCGCCATCCCGCTTGTACGAGCGGATGCCGTAGGCACCGTAGAAGACGTTGTACCAGGGGCTGTGCGGGTTGAAGTAGTTGGAGCACCCGGTCCGCTCCGGGAAGTCTCCAATGGTGAAGGCCACCAGCAGGTCCATCAACCGCTTGGTGTCGAAGGCCATGAAGGGCTCATGCGCCACCGCGCCAATCGACCCGCGGATGGCGGGCACCGGTGTGGCGATACCGGCCTCCGCCAGGAAGTTCTTCTTCCCCGGCAGCGGCGTGGCCTTCATGGCCAGGATGGCGAGCTCTCGTTGCAGACCCATGGAATTCCTACCCCCTCGCCGCACATCCTAGCGGAGGCAGGGTACACTGCTGAACATGCCGGAGAAGCTCGTCTTCGAGCACACCTTGGAGGGGCTCTTCGTGCGAGGGCTGGGCGCCCGCGTCACCCCCGTGCTCCGCGAGCGGCTGCGGGAGGTGGGCGTGGACCTGGAGCGCAAGCTGCAGCCCGCCTACTCATTTGAAACATGGTGCTCCGCCGTGCGCGTGGCCGCGCGCGAGCTGCACCCGGACGTGCCCGACGACGTGGGCTACGCGCTGCTGGGTGAGCGCATGGTGGACGGCTACCGGGAGACGGTGCTGGGCCGCGCCGCCTTCGGCGTGATTCAGCTCCTGGGCCCCCGCCGGTGCGTGAGCCGGGCCCGGCAGATGTTCCGCTCCGGGAACAACTACACGGAGACACGCCTGGACGACGTGTCCCTCACCGAAGTGGACCTGTGGATGAACGAGGCCGGCGCCATCCGCTACTTCACGCAAGGCGCGCTGCGCGCGGGCCTGCGCGCGGTGGGAGCGCCGCATGCCGACGTGCAGGTGCGCGCCTTCACCGACGAAGGCGTCACCTACCGGCTCATGTGGCGCAACGGCCACGAGGCCTGAGCCTCCTGGGGGTCCACGGGCTGGAGCCATCCTGCTCCAACCCGGAGGGGTGTCTCAGCGCGCCGCCTGCTCCACCGCGCCTTCCGGAGCCGCGCCCAGGAAGTAGCGCGAGCGCGCCTTGGCGAGCTGCGAGTGCGCTTCCTCCAGCGACACGCAGTCCACCGTGATGTCGTTGTCCGCCGCCGCCGCCGAGGCCACCCGCGCCGTCTGCAGCCGGGCGATGGTGGAGTCCGAGACGTGCGCGCACATGACGCAGCCCATCTGCCGGCCGTAGGCCACCACCTCTCCGAAGATGTTGGCGGACTCCGGCTCCAGGGTCCTGAGCCCACGCATGTCCGCGAGCACCAGGTGACGTCCCCCTCCGTAGGAGTCTGTCTCGTTGCGGTACCGGCTGGCGAAGTCCCGCATCTCGTTCGGCCTGACGAACCCACTCAACCGCACGGTGACGGTACGGCGATTCTTGTCATTGATGACTTCGAACATGTGTGCGCCCTCCTCGCGAGGCAAAGATTAACATGAAGACAAACGGAGTTCCATGCGGCCCGCCATGGCAGGTTCATGGCTGGAAGGGTGTGCGAGCGTGTCTGGATTGTCTGGCGTCGGTGGAAGTTTCCGCGCGCCGGCGCACGCATGTGGTGGCGGCGCAATCCTCTGCCAGGAGGCGAAGCCGTCTGGGCGCGGCTCAGGCGCGCTGACTGCTCTGGCCCGTGACGACGGCGGAGCCGATGAGGTGCGCCAGCCGCAGGGCCTCGGGGACGAGGCCGCGGTCCGTCACGCGCGCCAGCGCCTCGGCCACCCATGAGGGCTCCGCGCCCTGCACCTGGAAGGTGAAGCCTCCCAACTGGTGGATGGCCCCCGCGCGCTTCAGCTTCGTCCAGCGCGCCTCCGCGCGAGGCAGGCGCCGCAGCGCGCGCTCCACCGCGTCCAGGTCCGGAGGCCGCCGCATCACCGCCACGCACGGCCGCTTCAGCCGGCTTGCCAGCAGGGGCAGGTCCACGACGTTGAAGCCGCCGAAGGCAATGCCATCCAGCAGCACCAGGTGGAGCTGTGGGAGGAACTTCCCACCTTCCAGCAGCCGGCAGACCTCCTGTGTGGCGTTCCAGCCGTCGCGGCGCACCCGTCCCCAGACGAGCCCTTCGAAGCGCGTGCCTCCGCAGACAACGCCCGCCAGGGGCACGGCGGCGCCCGGGCGGCGCGCGAAGGGGCCGTCGTCGAAGCCGATGACACGCGGGAAGCGGGGCAGGCGCATGGTGACGTGCAGCCTCTCAAGTGGCGCCCGCAAAGAGAAAGCCCGGACTCGCCATTCGCGAGACCGGGCTTTCATGGCTTCGCCGGACCGCCGTTCAGGCCGCGCGAACGTTCTGCGCCTGCAGGCCCTTGGGGCCCCGGCCTACCTCGAACTCCACCTTCTGGCCTTCCTGCAGGGTGCGGAAGCCATCCATGTTGATGGCGCTGTGATGGACGAACACGTCCTCACCGCCGCCGTCCTGCACGATGAACCCAAAACCCTTCGCATCGTTGAACCACTTGACGGTACCGGTTGCCATGAATCGCGTTCTTTCGTTCCAAGGCGGCTGGGGTGGCCGCGGATATCGCCCTCTCAGAAACTGAAGGGCCGTACTGCGAGACATAGTCTGCCCGGGGCGGGCCTCCGAGTGGAAGCCCCCCTGGTTGCCCGGCAGCCAGGAAGTCGCGGGTGGACAGGCTTCCTACCCCCGGTGCCCGGGCAGGCGAGGGGCGCATCGCCGTGCGTCATGGGCCGCGTGCCTACCCTAGTGACGGCTTCATGACGGCAAGACTGGAAGGAGCGCCACATGGCTGAACCGCAGACCCTGCATCCGTCCACCCCCAGCTTCGTCCCACCCCCGGTGCTCCCGGAAGGGCGCTTCCGGCGGGGCGTGCGCCGCGCCATGGACCGGAGCGCCGCCGCTGGAATCATCTCCCGTCCGCTCCTGGGACGCCTGCCGTTGCGCCGGTGGGTGCCCCAGGACCTGCACTCGCTCATGGACTACAAGGGCGGGGCGGCCGCGGTGGTGGCGGGCGTATTGTCCGCAGACGCCGTGGCGAAGTCCGCGGGCATTGCCCTGGGGTCCACCGTCATCGGTGTGTCATTGTTGACGGATTACCGCCTCAGCTTGACCAAGCTCATCCCCATTGAGGCGCATGAAATCGCTGACTATGCCTTTGGCGCCGCGTCCATCCTCGCGCCCTTCGTGTTGGGCTATGCGAAGCGCAGCCCGCTGGCGGCGGCCATCCACGTGGCGGTGGGCGTGACGACCGTGCTCGCGTCGCTGGTGACGGACTACCGGTGCCAGACGGGCATGCACCTGGGCGGCGAGCTGGCGACGGACCCGGGGGCGATTGGCGCGTGAGCGCCCCTGTTCCTCCAGTGCCGCGCCACGCGCATCGACCCACCGGCCTTCCGCGTCATCGGGTGATGGCGCCTGGGACGGTCCCGGGCGCGGGGTGATTTCACCATTCGGTTGACAATCGAGCGGTGATGGCCGAGATATTAAACCAACTGGATGAATGTTGGTCGCCTCGGCCGCGCGCCTCGGTGCGCCCATGGGAGCAGGCAATGGCCTCGACAGGGAATGACAGGAGCGCGCCGGTCGCCACGGCGATGATGATGATTCGCCGTCCCGTGGAAGACGTCTTCGCGGCGCTCGTGGACCCCGCAATCACGACGAAGTTCTGGTTCAGCCGGGGCAGCGCGCGGCTCCAGCCCGGTGGCACGGCGCAGTGGTTCTGGGACACCTACGGTGCGTCGGCCACCGTGAACGTGTTGGACTTCAAGCCCGGCGCCCGCCTGCGCATCGAGTGGGGCGACCCGGGTGAGATGACCTTCGTCGAGTGGACCTTCACGGCGCTTTCGCCGGACCGCACGTATGTCCGCGTCGTCGAGTCCGGCTTCCGGGGGGACGACGCGGCCGTCGTGGCGCGAGCGTTGGACAGCACCGGAGGCTTCAACCTGCTCCTCGCCGGGGCCAAGGCCTGGCTGGAGCACGGCATCGAGCTCGCGCTCGTTCCGGACCATGTCCCCGAGGACGCGCGGCACCTCGCCTGACGCCCGGTATCCCCCACCCCCACGAATGTCTGAAGGCGCCATGAAACGAGACTCGCACGCCCACCTGTTGTCCTCCGACACCGTCCGTATCGAGCGCCTGCTGCCCGGCCCCATCGAGCGCGTCTGGGCCTTCCTCACCGAGCCGGAGAAGCGCCGGCTGTGGCTCGCGGGCGGCCCCACGGAGACGAAGGTCGGTGGCAAGGTGGAGCTGCTGTTCCGCCACGCTGAACTGTCAGATGAAGGCGGCGCCCCGCCGCCGCATGCGGACACGGGGCAGGGCCACGTCAACGCGGGGCGCGTGACGGCGTGTGAGCCGCCCCACCTGTTCGCCTATACGTGGGCGGAGAACCACGGCGACCCGTCGGAGGTCCGCTTCGAGCTGACCGAGCGCGAGGACGGGGTCCTGCTGACCGTCACCCACGAGCGCCTCAACGGCCGGGACTCCCTGCGCAGCGTGGCGGGCGGCTGGCATACGCACCTGGACCTCCTGGTCGACCGCCTGAATGGACAGCGCTCGCCCGACTTCTGGGAGGCCTACAAGCGCGCTCATGCCGCGTACGTCACTCGCCCGGGCTTTGACTGAGCCACACCCCGGGGCAAGAAGACGCGTGCCTCGCGGGAGGCCTGGTGCGGCAGCCGCGCCGCACCAGGCGTTCAGCGCCTACGGCAGGTGCGGCGCCGGGTCGTCGGGAAGGATGAGGCAGTCAGGGTCCATGGTGAGGCACCGCGAGTTGCAGCAGCCGTCCGCGCGGCAGCTGCAGACGGGCTGAATGATGGGCGAGCAGGACGAGGAGACGCCGTTGCACGTCACCGTGCCGTTGTTGGCGCCGCTGGCGGAACACGCGAACCCCGTTCCGGTGCACGTCTTCATCGTGCCGTTCGCGCACTCAATCTGCACGGAACAGTCACCCGCCAGCGCGGCCTCCTGAGAGACGAAGTGCTCCTCGGCACCGACCTGGGCCTGCTCCTCGGAGGGCATGGGCCCGCAGGACGTCAGCATCACCAGCGTCATGACGACAATTCCGGCCATCGACTTCATGTGAACCTCTCTTCGATTGGGGGACTCCATGACAGGGAATATGAAAGGAATTTCCTGTCGTCAAGAGAGGCGCTCCACGATGGATGGGTGTCTTTTCCAGCCGATTGAGAGGATTTGTAGCCTTTTATGTCTCACCCGGCGCGTCACCAGGCATAGTCCTCCGGTGCGGGCTTGTGGCCGGGGAAGAGGTCATCCAGGCGTGACAATGCTTTCGCATCCAGCGTGACGTCGACCGCGCGGAGGGCGGCGTCGAGCTGCGCGGACGTCCGCGGTCCGATGATGGGCGCGGTGACGGCGGGCTGGTGGAGGAGCCATGCCAGCGCGACGTCGCCGGGTTCATGCCCGAGCTCCTCCGCGAGCGCCTCGTACCGCTCGATGCGCTCACGGTGCTTCTGGAGGGACTCCTTGGCGCGTCCTTCCAGACGGCGCTTGCCCTCGCGCTCCTTGCGGAGCACGCCGCCCAGCAGGCCGCCCTGGAGGGGAGACCAGGGGAGGATGCCCACGCCGTGGTACTGCGCGGAGGGAATCACCTCCAGCTCCACGGTGCGCGCCATCAGGTTGTAGAGGGACTGCTCGCTGATCAGCCCGGTGAAGTCGCGGCGGGCCGCCACGGCCTGCGCCTGGGCGATGTGCCAGCCCGCGAAGTTGCTGCTGCCCGTGTAGAGCACCTTGCCCTGGGCCACGGCCACCTCCATGGCCTGCCAGATTTCCTCCCACGGCGTGGCGCGGTCGACGTGGTGGAACTGGTAGAGGTCCACGTAGTCCGTGCGCAGCCGCTTCAAGCTGGCATCCAGCGCGCGGCGGATGTTGAGCGCGGACAGCTTGCCCTCGTTGGGCCAGTCCCCCATGGGGGCGTAGAGCTTGGTCGCGAGCACGGTGCGCTCGCGCCGCTTGCCGCCCTTGGAGAACCAGTTGCCGATGACCTCCTCGGTGCGGCCCTTGTTCTCCCCGAAGCCGTAGACGTTGGCGGTGTCGAAGAAGTTGATGCCGTGCTCGTGCGCGGAATCCATGATGGCGTGGGACTCCGGCTCCTCGGCCGTCCAGCCGAAGTTCATGGTGCCCAGGCACAGCCGGCTGACGGAGAGCCCCGAGCGGCCCAGTTGCGTGTACTTCATGGCGACTCCTCAATGGCCGGAGGCAGGCTCCTTCCGCCGAGGACGGCCCGGCCGTTCGCCGCCCCCCCGGATGCGGTGCATTCAGGGCATCCGCGGCGGAGGCTGGCCAGGGATTTGCGGTGGGCTCCGCGCCGGGTGTCGGGCAGCCAACCGGGACGCCGCGATGAGGCAGGGCGCTCGAAACGAAAAATGGGCCACCGCCATGAAGGCAGTGGCCCACCGGTACGGCGGACGAACGTGGCGCTTACGGGTACAGCGCGCGGGCGCCGCTGCGGTCGTTGCTGGTCAGCACCAGGTCACCCGTCTGGGTGCCATTGCACTGGGGGTAGTGCATGACGGAGCTGGCGTCATACGGCGTCAGCGCGCGCCAGGCGCTGTCCTCGTAGCAGCCCGTGGTGGTGAGGCGGGTGTGCTCGTGGCGGAAGCCCAGCACGTGACCCAGTTCGTGGCGAATCACGCCCTCCAGCGTCCAGGGGGAGATGTTCTGGAACGACGTCGTCGAGATGAGGACGTTGGCGCTGCGGCGGGCGCTGTTGGGGAAGAAGGCGCGCGCCAGGTACTGGGACGTCTTGGTCTGGTTCACGTCGAACACGACGTTGTTGTTGCGGTTGGTGCAGTTCGAATCCTGCGCGCTGACGTGGACGAACTTGACGTTGGAGGCTGCCTCCCACTCCGCCGCGGCGCTCTTCATCGCGTTGACCACGCGCGTGTAGTTGCCGCCGAACTTGGTGCTCACGCAGTACGTGAGGTTCAGCGCCTGGCTGGCGCTCCACTTGATGTCCTGGCCGCCGCTGTAATACACGGCCAGCGCGCCCCGCTGGGTGCCGAGGCCGCTGACGGACTGCTCGTAGAACTCACGCAGCTCCGACTCCGTCGGCAGGAAGATGTCACCGTCGACGACGAAGCCGCCCGACTCCGGCTCCTGGTAGGCGCTGGCGCGGAACTCCTCGAAGGAGACCTGCTGCGTGTCCTGCGCCTCGGACTCGGGGGCGCCGCACGCGGAGCCCAGGACGGAGATGCCAGCCAGTAGCGCAACGGAGTGAAACTTGATCATGGTGGACCCTCGGGGTGGATTCTCTGAATTGCAGCGAAAAGCGAGAAGAAGACCCCGACACCGAAGCATCGGACACACAGTGCTATACGAATTTTGAACCTAGAGCTTCGAGCCCCACCGAGGCTGGCGCGGTCTGCTTTGACTCATGGGGAGGTGTTCAGGGCTGTTTCAGCTTCCAGCGGGTGCCGGCCCGCTCCCGTGAGATGCGCCGGAGGAATGGGTCGACGCTGATGTACGCGGGGCGTTCGTCCACGGTGAGAGAGACTTCGGTGATACCGTCTGTGAAGCGGTGTTTCGCCGCGTACAGCGGCGCATCGTCGGACGACGCGTCTGGGGGGCCGGCGAACACCGCCACGTCCAGGGACTCGTCCAGGGGCAGGGGGACGCCCTGCCCGTTCCGGCGCGCGTGCTTCGACGCGGACATCCGCGCGGTGACGCGGTAGCGGCCATCCGCCAGGGGCTCGCAGGTCGCGGACTCCACCTTCAGGTCATACAGCACGACCTCCGTCAGCCACTGGTCGACGAGCGGGCGTGTCGCCTCGGTGGTCTCGTCATGCAGCAAGGCGAGCAGGTCGCGCGCGGTGGGTTGGGGCCGCGGGTGGGCATGCCGCTGGACGAGCTCGCGCAGGGCCCGGTCGAGCGCGGCCTCACCGAGAAGGTCCTCCAGCGCACGCATCACCACCGCGCCCTTGCCGTAATAGAGGTAGGGCTCATCCCTTGTCTGGAGGAGTGGAGGTTCCTCGCCGTCCTCCTCCGCGCGGCCTCGCAGGTAGCGGTCCAGGTCGAAGGCCAGCACCTGACGCACCTGCGCCTCGCCGTGGAGGGCTTTCAGCACGCGCTGCTCCGCGTACTTCGCCAGGGACTCGGTGATGAGCAGTCCGCCGGGGCCGCTCACCGGGTCCACCTGATGTCCCCACCACTGGTGCGCCACTTCGTGCGCGATGCGCCGGGTGATGAGGTCCACGGTGCCCTGCTCGCCAGGGGCCGTGAGGAAGCCCCGGTGCTCGGGGTAGTAGATGGTGTTCGACAGCGCGAGCGCGCCGAAGCCCCAGGTGGCGGGCACCTCCACGATGCGAAGCTGGGGGTGTGGATAGGGGCCGAGCTGCGCCCCGAGCAGGTCCAGGGAGCGCGTCGCCGCGCGCAGCATCCGCTCCACGTTGTGGGCGTGCCCGGGGTGGTAGTACACCTCCACGTCCACGCCCAGGTGCCGCGCCTTCCTCACCGCGTAGCGCGCGGAGACGATGGCGAACCAGTTGAGCATGGGGCGCTCCATGACGTAGCGGAAGACGCGCCGGTCCCCCTCGTGCCACGTCTGCCGCAGCGCGCCTGGGGCCACCGCGAGCTGGGTGTCCGAGGTCGACACCGTCAGGTCCAGGGTGGTCCAGGTGCGCTGTCCCCCGCCGCCCTCCGCGAGCCCCAGGTCGCCTTCGGCTTCCGCTTCCACCCGAGGCGTCTCCGGAAGCCCTCGCTGGCGCCGCTCCCGAGCGTCGACGAGCTCGTAGCCCTTGCGGTATCCAATGGCGGGAAAGGCCTCCAGGTTGGAGATGAACGAGCCGTTCGCGGCGATGGAGGTGTCGCGTGCCCCGTCGCGAATGCCTCGCCGCGCCAGCTCGAGCGCGAAGGTGAGCTCGGTTTTCGCGCCGGGCGGCAGGGGCGTGTCCAGCTCGAACGCGGCCATGCCGAAGCGGCTGTCGTGATGGACCTGCCGGGCCCCCGGCAACGCCAGTGTGGCGTGGTGTACGTCGCGGCGCACGGAGAGCCACACCCGTTGGATGGGCGCTCGCGTCCGGTTCTCCAGCACGTAGCTGCCGGTCGTGCGGTAGCGCGCTTCCTCGGGGTACAGGTCGACGCGGGCCTTCACGGCGACGATGCTGGGTTGGGGGAGGGATTCGTGGCGCTGATAGGCCTTCTCATAGTCGGCCTTCCAATCCGCGAGCTGGGCGCGCGTCTCGTAGCGGTTGAGCACGTTCGTGCCGTGGAAGATGAAGCCCCCCGCCAGGACGAAGAGGCCCAGGCACGCCGCCACCGCCGTCACGCCTCGCCGTCCCCACACCCGAGGGAGGGCCGCGAAGCGCGCACGCAGCGGAGGGCTGACGCCGCGCCGCCACAGGCCACAGGTGAGCAGCCCCAGCACCCCCGCCAGGGCGCTCCAATACACCATGTACGCGTTGAAGCCGTGGACCCCGGCCCCAAGGCCATTCATGTCCGAGTAGCGGAGCGGCGGCCCGCTGGCATAGCGCAGCAGCCCGTGCTCCAGCCCCACCAGGCCGCCCTGCCGCATGGCCAATGCCAGGAGCAGGCCCAGGAACATCCCCACATAGCGGTGGGGGCTCAGCGTCTGGAGCCACAGCACCGCCACCGCGAACAGCAGCAGCGGCAGCCCGGCGAAGTACAGCAGCGACAGGTACAGCTCCGGCTCCAGGTGCCGGTAGCCTCGCGAGAGCTGGAACAGCACCGCGATGCCCACCGCGGAGCCGGTCAGCGCGAGCACCTGCAGGCCCAGCACCGCCAGCTTCGACAGGTAGAACACGGCGCTGGAGGCGGGCGTCGCGTCCAGGAGGTCGCTCAGGCGGACGACGCGCTCCCGCCAGACGAGCTCGGCGCCGAAGTAGACCAGGCACAGCGCGCCAAAGAGGAACAGGGGCGGATGGATGGCCTGCAGCAGCAGCCCCGTGGTGGGCAGCAGCCGTGTGCCGTATTCCGCCTGCGTGGCGCTGGCGGCGACCTCCATGCCGAGCACGAACACCCAGAGCGCCATCAACGCCAGGAAGGCCCGGCCCTTGAGGATGGCGCCTGCTTCCACCTTCAGCGTGGACACCAGGGCGGCCCGGAACCGGGTGCCCTCGTCGCGGTCGCCCTCCACCGGGCGGTAGGGGACGCGGCCTGGGGCCGCCGCCTCGGGCTCGATGCGCCGGGGCTTCGCGCCGGACGCCGCGCGGAAGGCGAAGCGTTGGTAGACGAAGGCCAGCACCCCGGCGGAGACGCCCAGCCACAGGAGCCGGTTGTGCAGGAAGGCACCTTCCAGTCCGAGCAGGCGGGTGTTGCGCTCGTGTTCGGTCCAGTAGCGCGTCTGGGCGAAGAAGGCGGACAGGCCGAACGGGTCCAGCAGGGCGGCGCGCGCCACGGCCTCCGGCGTCTGCGGCGCGGCGCCCGCCATCAAGGGGGAGTCCCCCAGCAGCGCGCCCACGAAGTAGAGCGCGTAGAGGAAGACGGCGCCGACGTAGGTGGCCAGCGCGCTGCGCGTCAGCGTGGCGACGGCGAACAGCAGCGACGCGGCGAAGAGCAGGTTGGGCAGCACCATGACGGCGAGCGCCCAGGCGTAGCGGAGGACCTCCCAGCTCGCGCGCCGCTCCGGGTCCACGTCGAGGACCCATGGCGCCAGCATCAGCCCCAGCGCGGCGACGGTGAACACGGCGAGCGCCGCCAGCAGCGCGCCCGCGAGCCGGACGGACAGGTACGTGAGCTTGGAGATGGGCGTCGCGTAGACGAGCGCCTCCATCCGGTGCTCGCTGTCGCGCAGGGCGGCGTTCGCGCAGGAGGCGCTGAGCACGAAGCTGGAGAACAGCGACAGGAACCCCAGCGACTGCATGACGGACGCCGGGGAGTTGATGTGGGCGTTGTCCGGGCCGTAGCCCGTGCCGACGAACACGAACGCCATTCCCAGGAAGGCGGCGACGGCCACGAGGAAGGCGGCCTGGCGCGTCTGGAAGCGCCACTCGAAGCGAAGCAGCTCACCAGCCATGTCCGACCAGGGCGGCGAAGTAGACGTCTTCCAGGTCCGGCGGCACGGACTCGAAGCCCGGCGCGGGCGCTTCGTCCGCCAGCACCCGGAGCACCGTCCTGCCACCCGACAGTTGCGTGGAGAGCACCGTTCGGGAAGCGCGGAGGGCGGCCACCTCGTGCTTCTCCACCGTCTTGCGCCACACGCGGCCCGACAGCTCGCCGACGAGCTGGTCGGGAATGCCTTCGCGCAGCACCCGGCCTCCGGACAGGATGGCCATGCGGGGACAGAGCTGGCGGACGTCCTCGACGATGTGGGTGGACAGCAGCACCACGACGTCCTCCGCCACCTCGCTGAGGAGGTTGTGGAACCGGTTGCGCTCCTCCGGGTCCAGCCCCGCGGTGGGCTCGTCGACGATGAGCATCCGGGGCTGGCCCAGCAGCGCCTGCGCGATGCCGAAGCGCTGCCGCATGCCTCCGGAGAAGCCGCTGACGGCCTTCTTCCGGTGCGCGTGGAGGTTGGTCTGTTGGAGCAGCGCGTCCACCTGCTCGCGGCGCTGGCGCGCGTTCGTCAGGCCCTTGAGCACGCCCAGGTGGTCCAGCAGCTCCACGGCGGACACGCCGGGGTACACGCCGAACTCCTGGGGCAGGTAGCCCAGGTGCCGCCGGTGCGCTTGTGGGTCCGCGAGCACGTCGACACCGTCGAAGCGGAGCTGTCCCGTGTCTGGCGCCTGGAGCGTGGCCAGGATGCGCATGAGCGTGGACTTCCCCGCGCCGTTGGGGCCCAGCAGTCCGAAGAGCCCCTTGCCGATGGTGAGGTCGATGTCCTGGAGCGCTCGGACGCCATGGGGGTAGGTCTTCGAGACGGCGGAGATGCGGAGCATGGGGCCCGGAGTGTCGAGAGGTCCACCAGCTACGGTCCGTCCGAAGCGCGATTGCGCCGTGCGGTAATTTGGGTGCGGCCGGAAAAAGGCGGTCGATTCACGGGGGTTCCGTTCGACCATGGAAGAAAGGAGGCACGGACCCATGAAGTACCTGCTGATGATTTACGAGAACGAGAAGGCCGCCGAGACGCTGTCGGAGGCGGAGGTCCAGCGCTTGCTGGGTGAGTACGGCACCTTCACGGAGGCCATCCAGCAGAGCGGGCACTTCCTCTCGGGCGAGGAGCTGGAGCCCACGGCGGCGGCCACCACGGTGCGCATCCGCGACGGCAAGCGCCTGACGACCGACGGCCCCTTCGCGGAGACGCGGGAGCAACTGGGCGGCTTCTTTCTCGTGGAGGCCAGGGACCTCGACGAGGCCATTGGCATCGCGTCCCGCATTCCCAGCGCGCGCAGCGGCTCCATCGAGGTGCGGCCGGTGCGTGAATTCACCATGCCCCAGGATTGACACCGGGCTCCGCGCGGCATGATGGACACCACCTCTATTCTTGAACGGGCGCACCGTGAGGATTACGGGCGCATCGTGGCCACGCTCATCCGCGTGCTGGGCGGGGACTTCGGCGCGGCGGAGGAGGTGGTGCAGGACGCGTTCGCCTCCGCCCTGACGCAGTGGCCGCGCGAGGGCGTGCCGCGCGAGCCGGCCGGCTGGCTGATGCGCGTCGCGCGCAACAAGGCAGTGGACCGCATGCGGCGGTCCGCTCGCCTGGAGGCGCGCGTGGGCGAGCTGGAGGAGGAGGCGTCACCCGTGGACGGCGCCGACTGGCAGGCGCTGCCGGACGACTCGCTGCGGCTGCTCTTCACCTGCTGTCATCCCGCCTTGTCGCCCGAGGCCCAGGTGGCGCTCGCGCTGCGTTGCCTGGGCGGGCTGACGACGGAGCAGATTGCTCGCGCCTTCCTCGTGTCACCCGCCACGCTGGCCCAGCGGCTGGTGCGCGCGCAGCGGAAGATACGCACCGCGCGCATCCCCTACGTCATCCCGGAGCCCGAGGCGCTGGCGGAGCGCACCGCGGGCGTGCTGCACACGCTCTACCTCGTCTTCTCGGAGGGCTACGCGGCCACGGACGGGCCGGCGCTGCTGCGGGTGGACCTCTGCGAGGAGGCCCTGCGCCTGGCCCGGCTGGCGCGCGCGCTGCTCCCGGACGACGCGGAGGTGGCGTCCCTGCGGGCGCTGATGCTGCTCCACCATTCCCGCCGCCGGGCGCGCGTGGCGGAGGATGGCGGGCTGGTGCTGCTGGACCGGCAGGACCGCTCGCGCTGGGACGGCGCGCAGCGGGACGAAGGGCTGGCGGAGCTGGGAGCCGCGCTCGCCATGGGCGCCCGGGGGGCGTACACGGTGCAGGCGGCCATCGCGGCGCTGCATGCCCAGGCGCCGCGCGCCGAGGACACCGACTGGGCGCAGATTGCCGCGCTGTATGCGCGGCTGGTGGTGCTGACGCCGGGGCCCGTGGTGGCGCTCAACCACGCCGCCGCCGTGGCGATGGCTCGCGGCCCCGAGCACGGGCTGGCCCTGGTGGACGACCTGGAGGCCTCTGGACGGCTGGCGGACTACCACCTGCTGCCGGCCGCGCGCGCGGACCTGCTCCGGCGCCTGGGGCGCGAGGACGAGGCCGTGAGTGCCTACCGGCGGGCGCTCGCGTTGGTCCGCACCGCGCCCGAGCGGCACTTCCTGGAGGCGCGGCTGCGCGAGCTGCTGGTGGAGTGAAGGGCCTGGCACCTGAAGGTGTCGCGGCCACCGTCGCGGCTCAGTTGGGCAGGCGTCGCAGGGCCTCCGCGAGGCGGAGGTGCCCCTGGAAGGCGCCACTGCCCCGAGGCGTCTCGCCCTTTTCAATCGCGTGGGCGAAGCGCACACCTTCGTCGGCCTCCAGCCGCTCGAAGAGGGCCTGGAGCTTCGGATTGTCGCGGCGGTCCAGCACCTCGTGGTACCGGATCCACCGGGCGATGCCGATGAAGTAGGCGTCCGCCAGCGTGCGCTGGTCGCCCAGCAGCCACGGCTGGTCGCCCAGCATCGCCTCCAGCTTCGCGTGCGCGGTGACCACGCTGCGGGCTCCGTAGGTGCGCAGGGCCTGCTTGTCGGGCTCCGGAAGGTCGGCGTGCTCCAGCGCGTACCAGAGCGGCGAGAAGGCACCGAAGAAGGTCGTGTTCAGGTACGCGAGCATCTGGTTCAGGCGGTCGAAGCCCTCGGTGCCCTGCGCGAATGAGAGGCCCGTGTCCACGCCGCGCGCGCCCAGGTGGTTGAGGATGGCCATGCTCTCGCTGATGCGCGCGCCTGTCTCCGTCATCAGGGTAGGCGTCTCCGCGACGGGGTTGATGCGGCGGTAGTCCGCGGTGGTGACGTCCTCCGGCATGGCGATGCGGCACAGCTGGTAGGGCCGGCCCAGCCACTCCAGCGCGACGATGGAGCCGAACGAGCAGCCAGAGGGGATGCCGTAGAAGAGGGTGGGTGATTCCATGGTGAAGCTCCTGTCCGAAGGGGAAGGCGCGATGCCTTCGATGAGGACAAGATGGCCGTGGAAACGCGCGCCGTGTAGACAGCGGAACGCGAACGCAAGGTCCACATCCGTGGACGATGAGGCGCGGCCCTTGAATCTCAACGACCTCCAGCTCTTCGTCCAGGCCGTGGAGAGCGGTGGCTTCGCCGCGGCGGCGCGGCGGCTGGGCATTCCCAAGTCCACGGTGAGCAAGCGGGTGGCGGAGCTGGAGGACGGGCTGGGCGCCCGGTTGATTCAGCGCACGTCGCGGAGCTTCACGTTGACGGACGTGGGGCGGGACTTCCTGGACCATGCCCGCGCTGTCGTGATTGAGGCGGAGGCCGCGGAGAGCGTGGTGCGCCGCCGGCAAGTGGAGCCCCGGGGCGTGGTGAAAATCACCACGTCGGTGCCAACGGCGCAGTTCCAGCTCGCGGACCGGCTGCCGCTGCTGGCGCTCGCCCATCCCAAGGTGCGCGTCGAGCTTCACGCGACGGACCGCTTCGTGGACATGGTGCAGGAGGGCTTCGACATCGCGGTGCGCAGCCACTTCGCGCCATTGCCCGCCTCGGGGTTGGTACAGCGCCGGCTGTCAGGGGAGCCCATCATCCTGGTGGCTTCGCCCGGCTACCTGTCCGGACGCGGCAAGCCTCGCCGGCCGGAGGACCTGGGCGAACACGATGGCCTCCTGACCAGCGCCATGGCCACCCAGTGGCGGCTGCGCGGACGCGTCGGTGAGGCCGTCACGGTGGTGCCTCGGGTGCGCATGAGCGCCGACGAGTCGCTGGTGCTGCTGAAGGCGGCCACTGCCGGGCTGGGCATCGTCTGCCTGCCGGAGTCCTTCACGCGCGCGGACGTGGAGGCGCAACGGCTGACGCGCGTGCTGCCGGCGTGGACCGCTGGCGCGGTGACGACGACGATTCTGACGCCACACCGCAGAGGCCAGTTGCCCGCCGTGCGCGCCGTCATCGACTTCCTGATGGCGAAGGCCGACGAGGCGTGAGCTTCAGCACCGGGAGCGCGCAGCGGCCACCGCTGGGCGCGGCGAGCCGGTATGCGGACCGCCCGGTCGCTCCTGGTGCCAGACGCACTTGCCGCGCGCCCCCGCGCCGCCTGGCCTACGTCGCCACCCGCTCGATGGTGGCGAGCCAGGCCAGCGCGCCCTCCGGGTCGGTCTGCTCGTAGTGCGCCTCCCGGAGGGACTTCACGCGCCAGCCTTCCGCGAAGCTCGCGTGCAGGGCCTCCGGTGGAACGGCGCGCGGCCCGTCGCGGAAGTACAGCGCATGGTAGTGCCCGCCGGGCCGGAGCACGCTCGCGAGGCTGGCGGCGAACGCGGGCCGGTCCCCAGGCTCGAAGACGTGGAGCAGGGCCGAATCGAGGAGGGTGTCGAAGCGCCGGCCCAGCGTGCCCAGCTCCAGGGCGTTGCCCACGCGCAGGTCCGCGTCGAGCCCGCGCAGGCGGGCCGTTTCGCGCGCCCGCTGGATGGCTGGCTCCATCATGTCCACGCCGCACACCGTCAGGCCCTTGGCCGCCAGGAAGAGCGCGTTCTCCGCGAAGCCGCAGCCCACGTCGAGCACCTCGCCGGAAATCTCGCCGGCCTCCCACAGGTCGACGAAGGCCCGCTGGGGCCGCCCGATGTCCCAGGGCGCGCCCAGCAGGTATGCCGAGCGGAAGAACTCGCGCCGGACCGCTGCCCCTTCAGGCACCCGCCGCATGCCGCACCTCGCCTTCCTGTGACTTGTGAGCGCGATGCCGCGGAGTCAGCCGGACCCCGAGCGGCTGGAGCGCGAGCGCCGGCCGGGGCCGCACCACGCAGCCGGGTGCCAGCTCCAGCCGGAACCGCCGCGCCACGCACGCGGTGATGAGCACCGTCTCCATCATGGCCAGCGCCGAGCCGATGCAGAACCGGGGGCCGCCGCCGAACGGGAAGTAGACGTACCGGTGCATGCGCTGGGCGTCCTCGGACAGCCAGCGCTCCGGACGGAAGGACTCGGGGGCGTCGAAGTAGCGCGCGTCGCGGTGGGTGACCCACTGGCTCACCGCCAGCAGGGTGCCCGCCGGGACGTGGAACCCACCGAGCTCACAGTCGCGCAGCGCCTCCCGGCTGGTCATCCACGCGGGGGAGTAGAGGCGCATGGCCTCCTTCATCACGGCCTCCGTGTAGCGCAGGCGCGGAAGGTCCTCGGCGCCAGGGAGCCGGCCCCCGAGCACCGTCTCCAGCTCCGCCACCAGCCGGCCTTCCGCCTCCGGGTGCTGGGCCAGCAGGTACCAGGCCCACACGAGCGCGTCCGCCGTCGTCTCGTGTCCGGACATGATCATCGTCGCCAGCTCGTCGCGCAGCTGGGCCTCGGAGAGGGGCTCCGGCGAGGACAGCAGCAGGGCGAGCAGGTCCGTGCGCGACTCCGGCTGCTCCCGGTAGCGGCGCACGAGCGTCGCGAGCAGCGTGTTGAGCCGGCCCAGCGCCCGGCGCAGGCGCAGGTTGGTGGGCGTGGGCACCCAGATGGGCGGGCGCAGGGGACTGTCGGTGTGCCGCATGACGGCGTCCACGGCGGCGGCCACGTGGCGGGCCTCGTCGTCGATGGGCGTGTGGAAGAGGAAGCGGCTGACGATGTCGAGCGCCAGCGCGGACACGTCCGCGTGCACGTCCCGCGCGTCGCCGGGGCGCCACGTCTGGAGCATCGTCTCGGTGAGGGCCACCACGGTGTCGCCACACGCGGCCACGTGCTTGCGATGGAACGCGGGCTGGACGAAGCGCCGCTTGCGCAGCCAGTCCTCGCCCTCGCTGTTCATCATCGCTTCGGGGAAGCCGCCTTTGTGACGCTTGCCCTGGCCCACTCCGGCGAGCTTCACGAAGTTGCCGTCGCCGTTGACGAGGACGCGTTCAATCAGGTCCGGGTGGTTGAGGAGGAAGTTGCGCTTCCCCAGGCGCACCACGTCGCCGTACTCCCTGGCGCAGCGGGTGAGGAACCCCAGCGGGTCCTCGGAGAACGCCACCAGGTTGCCAGCAATGAAGTGGCCCTTGGGCCCCGGCGGAAGGCGCACCTGTGGCATGAAAGGGTCCTGGAGGGGGGAACTGCCGCTGGCGCAGGCGGAGCGAACCGTGCGCTCCACCCGCGTCGACCAGCTCTTGCGACCCAACCGTCAGGGCACAATGCCTGACGGCTTTTGACTAGTAATAGATATACGGGGCGGAGAGCTTGTCCGCGCGAGCAAACCGCATCAGCACAGCCAAAGAGTACAGGGCCTTCTTCATGGCGAACTCCTGGTTTGAGGTGGCGTCTTGCTGTCTGCTGACGTCATGGCCAGCGCGGTGAAATGTGGCACAGCCCGATAAGGCAGTGCAAGTGTCTGTGATTAGTGGAAACCCCTTGCATCCCCGGCTGGCGCGCCGCGCCTTCACCGGTAGTGCGTGGCAATCCAATCGCCTTCAAGCTGCTGCACGGAGATGTCCAGCTCGTAGATGGCGCGCAGGACGTCGGAGCGCATGATGTCCTCCGGGCGGCCCTGGAACGCGACCTTGCCGTCGCGCATGGCGACGATGTGGTCGGAGTAGCAGGAGGCGAAGTTGATGTCGTGCAGCACCAGCACGAAGCTCTTGCCCAGCGTGTCCGCGGCGTGCCGGAGCCGCTTCATCATGGACACCGCGTGCTTCAGGTCCAGGCCGTTGAGCGGCTCGTCCAGCAGCACGTGGTCCGTGTCCTGGCAGAGCACCATGGCCACGAAGGCGCGCTGACGCTGGCCGCCGGACATCTCATCCAGGAAGCGGTCGGCGAGCGCGCTCAGCCCCATGTGTTCAATGGCCCGCTCCACGTGTTCGCGGTCCTGCGCGGTGGGGCGGCCCTTGGTGTGCGGGTAGCGGCCGAAGGTCACCAGCTCGCGGACCGTCAGGCGGGCGGTGAGGTGGTTGTCCTGCCGGAGGATGGCCAGCCGCTTCGCGAGAGTGTCTCCGGGCGTGGTGGTGACGTCCAGCCCGTCCACCAGCACGTTGCCCGACGACATGGGCATCACCCGGCTCATCATGGACAGCAGGGTGGACTTGCCCGCGCCGTTGGGACCGATGATGGAGGTGATGCCGCCCACGGGCAGGCGCAGGGTGACGCCATCCACCACCAGCGCTTCGCCGTAGCGCTTGCTGACGTTCTTCGCCTCGATCATCTCGTGGCCTTTCTCATGAGCATCGCGATGAACACCGCCCCGCCGACGAACTCGATGATGACCCGGGGGTTGGTGTCCAGGCGGAAGACGCGCTCCAGGATGAACTGCCCGGCGACCAGGGCGATGGCGGCGATGAGCGCGGCGGCGGGGATGACGAACGCGTGCTTGTACGTCCGCATCACCGCGTAGGCGAGGTTGGCCACCAGCAGCCCCAGGAACGTCACCGGCCCCACCAGGGCCGTGGACACGGCGACCAGGATGGCCACCAACGCCAGCACCCAGGACACCGTCCGCGGGTAGTCCACGCCCAGGTTGATGGCGGCCTCCCGGCCCAGCACCAGGACGTCACAGGCGCGCAGCAGCCGCAGGCCCAGCACGGAGACCCCCAGCGTCAGCGCCGCGGAGAGCAGCAGCAGCTCGTGCTCCGGGTCGTTGAAGCTGGCGAAGAAGCGGTCCTGCAGGAAGATGAACTCGTTGGGTTCGATGACGCGCTGGACGAACGACGACAGGCTCCGGAACAGCACGCCCATCACCACGCCGGTGAGCAGCAGCAGGTGGACGTTGCCCCGCGCCACGCCGAAGAGCCAGCCGTGCAGCATGGCGGAGAAGGCCACCATGATGATGACCTCCGCGCCAAAGAGGAGCCGGGGGTCCAGCCCCGCCACGGTGGTGGAGCCCAGGAAGAACACCAGGCACGTCTGGATGAGCACGTACAGGTAGTCGAACCCCATGATGGCGGGCGTCAGCACGCGGTTGCCCGTCACCGTCTGGAAGAGCACCGTGGAGACGGCGACGGCGTAGCCCACCAGCAGCGCGGTGGCGACCTTCTTCCCGCGGAAGGGCAGCACGAAGTCCCACGGGCCGCTCACGTCGACGAGCATGAACAGGGCCATGAAGGCCACGGCCACGCCGCCCAGCACGAGCAGGGGCCGCAGGGGGCTGACGGACGAGGCGCTAGCCGACACGGGCGCCTCGCTTCAGCAGGAGGTACAGGAAGAGCACGCTGCCGATGACGCCGGCGATGGTGCCTCCGGGAATCTCATACGGGTGGCGCACCACGCGGCCCACGATGTCACAGAGCAGCACGAAGCCCGCGCCGCTCACCGCGACCCAGGGAATGGACCTGCGCGCGTTGTCGCCCATGACCATGCTGACCAGGTTGGGGACAATCAGGCCCAGGAACGGAATCATGCCCACGGTGACGACCACCATCGCGGTCACCAGGGAGACGATGATGAGCCCCAGCGCGACGATGCGCGGGTAGTTCAGCCCCAGGTTGGTGGTGAACGTCTCGCCCATGCCGGCCACGGTGAAGCGGTCCGCGGCGGTGTAGGCGGCGCAGGTGAGGCCCAGCGTCACCCACAGCAGCTCGTAGCGGCCGCGAAGCACGGTGGAGAAGTCACCCGTGGTCCACGCGTTGACCGTCTGCAGCAGGTCGTACCGGTAGGCGAAGAAGGTCGTCGCCGAATCGATGATGCCGCCCAGAATCAGGCCCACCACCGGGACGATGAGCGCCGAGCGCAGGGGGAGGCGCCGCAGCACCAGCAGGAACAGCGCCGTCCCCGCCAGGGCGAAGCCGGTGGCCACCAGCATCTTCCCCAGCACGGGGAGGCCGGGCGCCAGCAGGGTGGCGGTCAGCAGGCCCAGGCTGGCGGACTCCGCGGTGCCCGCCGTCGTGGGCTCCACGAAGCGGTTGCGGGCAATCATCTGCATGATGAGGCCCGCGACGCCCAGGGACGTGCCCGCCAGCATGACGGCGAACAGGCGCGGCAGCCGGCTGATGACCAGCACCTGGAGGGCGCGCTCATCCGGCTCGGGCGCGAAGAGGGCGCGCCAGGACACGTCACTGGCGCCAATCAGGAGGCTGACCACCGCCAACGTGACGAGGACGGCGGCCGCGGCGAACGCGCGCTTCACGGCGGCGGACTACTGGGCCTGCGCGTAGGCGTACGCGACCTGGTCGCGCAGCTGCTTGACGGACTGGATGCCGCCGCCAGCCAGGTAGGTGATGCCGGGGTCCAGGTAGACGACCTGGTTCTTCTGCCAGGCCGTCGTCTGCCGCACCAATTCGTTGTCCAGCACCTGCCGGGCATTGCCTTCCTTCCGACCGGTGGCGGCGTCCCGGTCGATGACGAACAGCCAGTCGGGATTCCTCTCCCGGATGAACTCCGCGCTGATGGACTCGCCGTGCAGCGAGGTGCGCAGGCCCTCGGCGGCCTCGGGCACGCCGAAGTCACCATGGATGACGCCAAAGCGCGAGCCCGGACCGTAGGCGCTCATGCGCCCGCCGGTGACGAGCACGACCAGGCCCTTGCCGCGCGCCGCCGTCACCTGCTGGAGCTCCGCCACAGACTTGCGCAGCGCCTCAATCAGGCCGCGCGCCTGCTCCTCCTTGCCGAAGACGCTGGCCAGCAGCTCCGTGTTGGCAATCACCGAGGCGACGTAGTCCTTGCCGCTCATCGGCACGTCGATGGTGGGCGCGATGCGGGACAGGTTCGCGTACTTCGCGCTGGAGCGGCCCCCGGTGATGATGAGGTCCGGCTTCGCGGCCTGGAGCGCCTCGTAGTCGGGCTCGAACAGGGTGCCCATGCGCGGGTACTTCGCGTCACGGAACTGCGCCAGGTGCCGGGGGAACATGTCACCCGCCACGCCGTGGACGTCCACCTCCAGGGCCTGGAGGATGTCCAGCGCCACCAGGTCGAACACCACCACCCGCCGCGGCTTCAGCGGGACGACGGTGGTGCCTTGTCCGTGCGTCACCGTGCGGCCCTCCGGCGCCGCGGCCTGGGCGGCGGGGGGGGACGCGGCGGCGTCCGGGCGCTGGAACCTCACGCCCACCCACAGGACGGCCAGCACGACGACGACGGAAAGCAGGGCGAAGAGCGGGAAGGAACGCCTGTTGGATGGACTCACGGTGGTCACTGGAAAGGGTGATTTTGATTCTGCGAATCAGTCTCGTATCATAGGTGCTTACGTCCGCACCGTCAAAGCCTGGGTGTTTCTTCTGTCCGGGGCGGTCCCTCGGGCCGGGCTTCGGGCCGCCGGGCCGGCTGTTTGAATCCGGGCGCGCCGGGAGGACGTTGCCGCTGGGGGACGCAGGAGGAGGACGCCATGGGCGAGGCACCCACGACCAGCACCCACCCCGAGCCGGGCATTCCCGCGTGCTTCTTCGGGGACCCGGACTTCGACTTCGAGGCGCGACTGGCGCTCGGGGAGGGTGCTGGGAGGCCTTTCGCAGCAGGCCGTATGGCACGCGGACGCCCTTTGACACCTTCACGGAGGTGGGGCGCCATCACCTGCGCGACGTCGTGGGCCGCATCACCACGCCCTTGCTCATCACTGAACCGGAGGATGAGCAGTGCTGGCCCGGACAATCCCAGGCCCTCTATCAGGCGCTGGCGGGTGAGAAGGCCTTGGCCCGCTTCACCCGCCAGGACGGCGCGAACTTCCACTGCCAGCCGTTGGGGCGCACGCTCACGGAGGTGCGCATGTTCGACTTCTTCGCGGAGCGGCTTGGCCGCCGCGTGCATTAGCGCGCACGCTGTACCCCGGCTGGGCGTCTCCTCACAGCAGGTCGCAGCCGGGGATGCAGTAGCGCACGTTGATGAGCGTGCGCGTGCCCGCGACATTGGACTGACACGCCGCGTACTGGGTCGCGGGTTGGCCGCTCTGACGCGTGTTTCCGCACTTCGCCGTACAGGCCTGCACGTTCTCGAGCCAGTAGATGAGGTCTCCGTTCGGGCAGTGCGGCGGGTAGCCAAGGCCCTGCTCGACGCTGACGGGGGCCTCACCCTCGGGCATGTCCATGGGGACCTCCGCGCCACCGCAGGCGATGAGCGACAAGGAGAGACAGGCGGTCAGCGAGGCGACGATGCGGTAGGCATTCATGGCACGGCTCCTTCCAGGTGTAGGGGCCAGGGATGCTGCCTCAGCCACGTCGTCCACTGGAAGCACGCACTACGTGCGTCCGCGAAAGACAACCAGGCCAACACGTTCCACCGGCCGACGCGGCATGCCTCACCTGGGCGTGAAGCCCCCAGTCCCGAGCACGAGGTGTGGGGGCCTCACGGTGCGCACTACCAGGGACCGATGCCCTGCTTCTCGTTGGGCGTCTCCGAGTAGGTGGACTTGAACGCCGAGGCGAGCGCGTTGACGCCGGAGCCGAAGGCCTCCACGCTGGCCTGCTTGTAGTTGCCCTTCTTGGCGCTGTCGAAGGCGTCCCGGCCGAAGTTCAAGGCCTCGCGCTGGTGGGCGTTGACCTCGCTGCGCGCCCCCGTCTCCACCTTCTTCACGTTGTCCAGGACGCTCGCCTGGGAGCGTGCGGAGATGCCGATGTTGCCCCGGTCCAGCACCTGGTTCACGCCGCCGACCGCGTGGGCGTAGTCGCTCTGCTTGCCCTGCGTGGTCGCGTCAATCTGCTGCCGCATCGGATTCTGGAACGTGTGGTTCTGCTTGACCTTGAACATGGCGTTTCCCCCGTGGGCCTTCGCGGCCCCGCGCTGTGATTCTTGAAATGATTGTCGGGGTATGTGGGCAAAGGTTTCCTGTCTGCGCTTTTTCTCCCACAAAGGCGCTGGTTCGCGGTTCGCGCAGGGGGCGCGCGTTCACCGAGGCTCGGGTGAGGGCCTGGACTTCATGGGGCACGTCTTGGGGAAGGTGCCCAGGGCTTCGACGGCGAAGCCTTGCGGGTAGCTGCGGATGTTGGCGCGCGTCCGGGCGTAGGCGGGCGCCTTCTTGGGAGACAGCGCGTAGCGCACGAACCTGCCGCGTGCCTTGAGGGCCAGGCGGAACACCTTGCGGCTGAGGCTGGACGGGTGGGGGTATTTGAAGGCGTCCAGCAGGGCGCCCTCCATCAGCGTGCGCGCGAACAGGGTGACCAGCCGCTTGGGGGCAAGGTTCGACGGCGGGAAGGTGGTGAGCAGCTCCAGGGTGGCGTCCGCGACGGCCTTGCTGCGCGCGTCGAAGGCGAAGTGCGCGGCTTCGTAGCCGTCCATGAGCGAGCTGAAGGCCTCGTAGGTCTCCGGGATGTCCTGGATGCCCATGTGGCGGCCGACGGCGCGGTAGTAGTTCGTCCACGCCGTCACTTCATGCGGCGTGAGCGGCCGCCAGCCGAAGTCCGCGATCCAGCGCACGGGCATCACCACGAAGGTGGAGAGCACGTAGCGCATGTCATCGTTGGAGATGTCATAGGCGCCGTGCATCTGGTTCATGCGCCGGAAGGCGCTCCGGCCTTCCTGACTGGACATGCCGTGCTCCAGGAGGGTGTCCAGGATGAGCACGGTGTCGTCGTAGCGCTTCTGGGTGCGCTGGGTGAACTCGCCCGTGTCATGCAGGAGGACGCCGATGCTGGGCACCGCGTAGGTGCGGAACAGCGCGAAGCTGAGCGCCTGTTCGACGTCCCAGGGGAACTCCTGGGTGGCGAGGATGCGGACGATGTCCTCGTGTTGGGTCTGGGCGTCCAGGCGGTCGGTGAGGTCGCGCAGCGCGAAGCGGTTCATCCATCGCTCCTCTGTGAATACCAACGCGGAGTCTAGCCCGGACAAGGCCTGCCGTGCCCGCTGGCGTCGCGCTGGGTCCTTGCCCGCACGGTTGCTGACGCCCGCGCCTGGGTTGGCACCTTTCCGGCGGCGTCCGTCCTCGGGCGCCGCACCAAGGAGCAGCGCGCATGAACCTGGACCCTTCCACACAGAAGTTCGTCTCGGACCTGGCGGCCTCGAACAGCCCACCGCTGTACACCCTGACGCCAGAGCAGGCTCGGGAAGTCCTCCTCAAGGCGCAGTCGATTCCGGTGTCCATGCCGGACGCGGACGTGGAGGAGCGCAAGCTGCCCGTGGGGCCCAGGGGCTCCGTCCGGACGCTGCTCTTCCGGCCGAAGGGGAGCAAGGAGCGCCTGCCAGTGCTGATGTTCGTCCACGGCGCGGGCTGGGTGATGGGCGACTCCAGGACGCACGAGCGGCTGGTGCGGGAGCTGGTCAAGGGGGCGAACGTCGCCGCGGTGTTCGTGGACTATGGCCGCTCGCCGGAGAACAAGTTCCCCGTGGCCATCGAAGAGGCCTACGCCGCGACGAAGTACGTGGCGGAGCACCCGGACGAGTTCAACGTGGATGCCCGCCGCATGGCGCTGGTGGGGGACAGCGTCGGGGGGAACATGGCGACTGTCGTCGGCATGCTCGCGAAGGAGCGCGGGGGGCCGTCCATCCGCTTCCAGGTGCTCTTCTATCCCGTCACCGACGCCAACTTCGACAGCGGCTCCTACCAGGAGTTCGCGGAGGGGCCGTGGCTGACGCGCAAGGCGATGAAGTGGTTCTGGGATGCCTACCTGCCGGAGGCCGGCAAGCGCGTGGACCCGCACGTGTCCCCGCTGCGGGCGTCGTTGGACCAGCTCAAGGGGCTGCCTCCCGCGCTGGTCATCACCGACGAGAACGACGTGCTGCGTGACGAGGGCGAGGCCTACGCGGCGAAGCTCTCCGAGGCGGGCGTCAACGTCACCCAGGTCCGCTTCCTGGGGACACACCATGACTTCGTCATGCTCAACGCGCTGGCGCAGACGCCGGCGGCGCGGGGCGCCATCGAGCTGACCACCACCAAGCTGCGGGAGTGGCTGCACGGGAGCTGAGCCGGCCGCGGCACCCGATTCGCTGGGGCCAGAGGTCGTGGCCCCAGCCGGGGCGAGCCGTGGCTGTCAGGATGACGCTGCGCGGGGCGACCCTGGGCGCCATGCGAATCCTGAAGCTCGAAGCGGAACCGTTGGCTCTGTGGACCTACCTCTCCGCGGCCCCCGGAGGTGGAGCCGAAATCCAGAACCTGCCCCTCCTGCAGGGGAAGGTCGATGCATTGCCTGCGGGGCTGGATGCCCTGGTGGTGACGTCGGACCTGCAGGGAGTGGCGCCTCGCGCGCTGCTGGGAGGCGCGGTGGCCCTCCTGGGAGAAGTCCTGGCGGATGGGCTCGCGTCCTTGAGCGCGGAGGGCATGTTGCCCCCGCTCGAGCACACGGGCGTGGTGCTGGCGGGGGACCTGTTCTCAGACGACAGCGCGCTGGTACGGGGGGCATCTGGGGACGTGCGGTCCGTATGGGAGGCCTTTGGACAGCAGTTCCGCTGGGTGGTGGGCGTGGCGGGAAATCACGACACCTTTGGCTCCGCGCGTGAGCAGGCCCGGTTCTTCCGCCAGCGCCCGGAGCAGCGGATGCTCGATGGAGATGTGGTGGAGGTGGATGGGCTTCGAGTGGGCGGCGTGAGCGGCATCATCGGCCGTCCAGACAAGCCGGGCCGTCGCGATGAAGAGGCGTTTCTTCGGAGCCTTCGTCATGTCTTGCGGCAGGACCCGGCGCTGCTGGTGCTCCACCAGGGCCCCGATGTGCCTGGAACGCGCATGCGTGGAAGCGCGGCCATCCGGGAGGGCCTGCCTGCCCGTGACGACCTGTTGGTGATTTGTGGCCACGCGCACTGGGACACGCCGCTGGTGTCGCTGCCCGCGGGGCCCCAGGTTCTCAACGTGGACAGCAGGGCCGTGCATCTCACGTACTGAAGTGGCTGCCTCAGCGCCAGTGCGCGGCGTGCTCCCGGGCGAAGGACTCGAAGGTGCGGGGACCACGGTCGCGGTGCTCATTTCACGTCTCGCCTGAAGAGAGATGCGCTCGGTGCGGATGATGCACGCGCTTGGGCAGGTGTCCGTCGAGTCCCCACCCTTCGTACTCACTTGCATGGAGGAGGATACTCTCCGAGTGAACAGCGCCGCGGAGCCGGGTGGTACAGCAAGTGTCATGTCGGCGAGGTGGTCACGCCATACCGTGGTTGAGGACGCCTGTAGGCTTGGTTCATCCTCCGACCTGACCTATAGAGCACCCGAAGAGCATGCTGGGTTCAATAGGAGGAAGCGATGTTTGAGCGGCTGGAACTTCACCATGTCGGGCCAGCCCCAGAACTCGTTTTCGACTTCGCCCGAAGGATGAATCTCATCACTGGTGACAACGGGGTGGGGAAGACCTTCATCCTGGATGTGGCCTGGTGGGCGCTGACCCGGACCTGGGCGGGGCATCCCGCGGCACCGCACCGTGGCGCCGGCCTCAAGCCCCGCATTGCCTTCCAGTTCGAGGGCAGAAAAAAGCCCGTCAGTTACTCGAGCGAATACGATTTTCAATCGCAGAGCTGGACCTTGAAGGGAGGGCGGCCTCCCAATCCGGGCATGGTGCTCTATGCTCGGGTTGATGGCTCCTTCTCGGTGTGGGACCCAGCGCGTAACTACTGGAGGAACGCGCCGTCGCTGGGCATCGATGCGCCGGATCGGCCTCCCGCCTACCTCTTCAATCCGCAGGAGGTCTGGGCGGTGAGCGTCAAGGTAGATGTCGCGTGAAAGGATTCAACCGATGCGCTTCAACTCCTGCACTGCCGGGGTGAGGTGCGGAGAGGGGCCGAGGCGGACGGGGCCCGCGGGCGTCCAGTCGCGCGTGTCGCGGCTCCAACGCTCGGGGTGGCGGGCTTTGGCGCGTTGGTACACCTGGTGGCGTCGGGCCAGCAGCGCGCCCTCGCGGCCGAAGTGCCTGTCCTCGGGCGTGACGTAGCGGATGGCGGAGTGGCGGTGCTCAGTGTTGTACCAGGCCACGAAGCGCGTCACCCAGCGACACGCGTCCTCGACGGAGGCGAAGGGGCGCAGAGGGAAGCTGGGGCGGTACTTCAGCGTGCGGAAGAGGGCCTCGGAAAAGGCATTGTCGTCCGAGACGCGGGGCCGGCTGAAGGACGGGGTGACGCCCAGCCACTGCAAGGTGGCCAGCAACGTGGCGCCCTTCATGGGGCCGCCGTTGTCCGAGTGCAGCACCAGCCCCTCGGGACAGCCAGACTCCTGCCAAGAGCGACGGATGAGGGCCGCTGCATGCTCGGACGACTCCTCTTCGTGCACCGCGAAGCCCATGATTCGTCGGCTGAAGACGTCCACCACGAGGTACAGGTAGAGGAAGCTGCCCTTCACCGGGCCCTTCAGGTAGGTGATGTCCCAGCTCCATACCTGGCGGGGCCCGGTGGCGAGGTGCTCGGCCCGAGGCCTGGGCACAGGAGCCTTGGCGCGGCCACGGTGGGCCAACTGCCCTGCTTCACGCAGCACTCGGTAGAAGCTCGCCTCGCTGGCCACGTACTCGCCCCTGTCCGCCAGCCGGGGGACAATCTGCTTGGGCGAGGCGTCCCGGAACTCCTCGCTGTTGGCCACCGCCAGGATGCGGCGGCGCTCCACCTCGGACAGTCGGTTGGCCGGCCGGGTATGCGGACCGCACCGCCTGTCCTCCGCCGTGGCTGGCTTCCTCCAGCGCTGAATGGTGCGCGGGACGACTCCGAGCCGAGAGCAGATGGCCTCCAGACGCACGCCCTTCTCCAGCGCCTCGTCGACGAGCGCGAGCGTCATTTCTCGCACGTCTCGTCCGCTGCGTCGTCCTCGTCTCCCGAGTCCTTCTCGTCCCAACCCATCGCCTGAAGTTTTTTTTCGAGCACCAGCAGTGCGGCCGCCTCAGCCAGCGCCTTCTCCTTGCGGCGCAGCTCGCGCTCGAGCTCCTTCACTCGCTTCTCCGAGACGGCCAGCCGCCGACGCTGACCGGCCGTCAGGGCCCCGGACGGCGCCTCCTTCGTGCCTTGGGCGAGGGCCCCAGCGGCAGCCGCGCGCCACTCCGCCAGTTGCCCCTCGTGCAGCCCCTCTCGGCGCAGCAGCGCTCCCAAGGCTTCGCCCGCCAGCCCATGTGCCTCCGCCAGCACGCGCAACTTCTCCTCGGGCGTCCACTTCTTGGGGCTGACGGGCTTCTCCTCGGACGGGGGCGTCATGGCCGCTAACTTATTCGCCTCCCGCAACCACTGCGACAGCGTCGGCTGGGAGACTCCCACCTGGCGGGCCAACGCCGCAGCACTCACTGCGCCGGGTCCCACCATCCGCTTCACCATCTGCGACTTGAATGCATCCGTGTACGACACTGCGTCCTGCCTGCTCTCGCCCCCATGGCGTGGTCATCCCGGCCGGTCAGCCGAGGCGACAACTTCCCTGACACAGGGGGTTTCCGCGCGCCCGAGATCTGGACGAGGATCCAGACATCGTCCGGTCCCCAGTCACCGTGGACGAGGTCGAGACGCAGCTCCGGCAGCTATGCGAGCGCCTTTCCGAAGAAGCTCGCAGTGCGCCCGACCCGAGCGCCGACGACGAGCGCCGTGGGCTCATCGAAGCCTGGCGCGTCTACATGCAGCGACTTGACACCGTGGAGACGCGCGATTCGCGCAAAGCGATGAGGGCGACGCGACGGCTCATCGAGTACGCGCTCGAACGCTTGCGCGAGTTCGGTTGCTTCACCCAGGTTCGTCAGGGGTCCGAGACCACGTGGCAGCCTACGCGGCGATATCAGGTCATGGTCCAGCAGCTCGCAGGCACGGCCCTTTTTCAGCTCGTGCGCGACGCGCTTGACGCCCCGACTTCGCCGTCGGGCGGGGACGGAGTCTGATGCCCCAGCTCCTGAAACTTCGGTTCGTGTCTCTCGGGCATCCGCAAGCGCGGATGGATGACCTCCTGCTCACCTTCCAAGCACCCGACGGACGCGCTACGGACTCGACGCTCTGGCTCAGAAACGGCGGGGGCAAGTCCTCCATCCTGAACCTCTTCTTCGCCATCATTCGCCCGCACAAGAGCGAGTTCCTCGGAGGCAAAGCAGAGGCCAAGCAGCGTTCGCTGAACGACTACATCCTTTCGAGTGACCGCGCCGTGACGGCCGCCGAATGGCAGCTCGACCCCGCCGCTGACTCCCTGGGCCTGGAGTCTGAACGCTTCCTCACGGGCGTCTTCTACGAGCGTCGCGACGGCTCGGGCGACCTGCGTCGCCTCTTCTTCTCGTGCCGCGTCACGCCCGAGCATTCCGAATCGACGCTCGAGCATCTGCCGCTGTACACCGCCAACAACGGCGCGCGTTCGCGCCGCACGCTCGGCGCATTCCGCGAGGCCTGGCGTTCGCTTCGGGATCGCGCACCGCACCTCAATGTCGGCGACACGGAGAACCAGCGCGAGTGGCAGGAAGTGCTGGAGGCCGCCCGCATCGACCCGGAGCTGTTCTCGTACCAAGTGAGAATGAATCAGCGCGAGGGCGGCGCCGACGAGTTGTTCCGGTTCGCCGAGGCCGAAGACTTCATCGATTTCCTGCTGACCCTCGCTCTCGATCCTGCACTTGGCGACCGCGTTGGCAAGAACATCACCGCGTTCCGCCGTGAGCTCCTGCAACGCAAGGAGCAGCTCGTGCCCGAGCGCGACCTCGTCGCAGGCCTGCTCACACGCATGGGTGCCATACGCGCCATTCGCGACCATCGCGAACGTCTGCGCACGGAGCTGGGTGAAGCCCGAGCCGACCTCGAAGCCCTGGACGCGCTCGCCACAGTGCGCATTAAGGAGCTCGGCGAAGACGCTGAGCGGCTCAAAGAGGCCCGTGCACGCCATGCCGAGTCCGCTGAAGAGCAGGCACGACACGCGACGGCGAAGCATGGGCGCGCCGCTCAGCTCAAGAGACATGCCGCAGAGCTACGGCTCGCGCGGCTGAAAGAAGAACATGATCAAGTGCAGGACGACTGGCGCACCGCCCAGCGTCTCGCCAGAATCTGGAGCGCTGCGGTCCCCCTTCGGCGGGCGATCCAGTTCGAAGAGAAGGCGAAGGACCAGCGCAGGTCGCTTCAGCAACGTGAGCGTGAGCACGCTCCGTTGCGCGCGGAGTTCGAGAGTGCGGCGCGCAGGTTCGCGTCTGCGTTGACCTGGCGGGCCCAAGACCATCGGAAGAAGGCCGAGGAGGCGCGCGGCGACGAGAAAACTGCCCGCGAGGAGGCGCGCGAATGTCGACGCCAGGCGCTGGAGGCCGGCAAAGTCCAGAGCCAGGCAGAAACCGAGGCGAAGGGGCTCGAGCAGCGCCTCGAGGCCGTCGAGTCCAAGCGCAAGCAGTTGGTCCGCGAAGGGCTCCTCGGCTCCGATGAGTCGGCCGACGCGGGCGTCAGCCGTTGGACGGGCAAGGCCACCGACCATGAGGCTGCGGTTGAGCGGCTCGACGGCGAGATCGTACGGCTCGACGAGGCTCTCGAGGCATTCGACGGCGCCATCGCGAGGGCGGCGGACGTGCTCTCGCAGTGCCAGTCAGCGCATCAGAAGCTCAAGGACCGCTTCGTTCGCGCCATGCAGGAGCGCGAGTTCCTCGAGGGCGATGCCGTGCTCAAGGCGGCGCTCGAACTCGAGACGCTTGATGCCGATCGCATCGGCACCGACGCGGTGAGCACGCTCGAGCAGACGGCTCGTGCCGCACAACGGATCGTCGTGGACACGCGGCTGGCGGCCGCGGATGACGAGCGTGCCGCCCTTCATCTCGAAGAGCACGGCCTCCTGCCACCGTCGCCCGATGCCCAGCGCGTGGTCGAGTTCCTCAGCGAGCGGCTTGGCGGGCAGGCCTGGTCGGGATGGTCGTGGATTCAGGCGAACGTGCCCAAGCAAGAGGCGCGAGCCGCGGTTCGCAAAGCGCCCTCGCTTGCTCAAGGCGTTGTCGTTCGGCCCGCCGATCTCGAACGAGCCGCTGAGCTCATGCGCGAGGCTGGACTGGAGCCGGAAGGCCCTGTGCTGATCGGTGGCACCGATGCCCTGACCCGAGCTCCGGAACTGCCTGGCGTCGTCGTGGGACCAAGAGAGTCAGCATGGTTCGACCGCGACGTGGCGCGGACCCGCTTGAGCGAGTTCCGAGTCCGTCTCGACGAGCATCGTCAGCGGATCCAGTCGGCGGATCTTCAGCAACGGGATCTCACCCGAGCTGCCGAGTCGTTGCGTTCGTTTCGCGCACGGTACCCAGTGGGCTGGTACGAGAAGACGTCGCGCGACGTTTTGGGGGCGTCGCTGAAGGAGGAGGAAGCTCGCACGCGGCTGGCCGCCGTACAGGACGAGCGCAAGCAGAGGACCGCCGACCGCAAGCGGGTCGAGACCGAACGGCGCGACCAAGACCGCAATCTGGAGACTGCCCGGAACGCGGTCCGTCGCCTCAGCGCCTTCCTCGAAGAACATGTCCATCCGTCCGCGAAGTGGCGAACGGAGCTGGAAACGGCGAAGACCCGGGCGAAGAAGGCCGCCGAGGAGATCAAGCAGAGGCAGAACCTCGCAGACGCCGCCGACGAGCGTGCGACGGACTCGTCCGAAGCGGCGCAGAAGCAAGGCGAAGAAGCGCGCGTCATCGAGACCGAGCGGGGCGCGCTCGAGTACGTCGAGGGCGAGGTTGCCGGCGAGCCGGGACCGCTCGACGAGCTTCGGGACCGGTACCGACTCCTCAAGAGCCAGTACGAAGAGAAGGTCGGCACGGACGCTCTCTTGGCGCTTGCGAAGCAGAACGACGACAACGCAAAAGAAGAGCGCGGTCGACTCGCGAAGCTCCTCTCCGCGGAGATCACCGAAGAGCTCGTGCGAGAGCACCTCGCTGGCCTCTCGGAGCCGGACACGGTTGAGCAACTCCGACAGGATGCCGAGGCGAAGGCGAGCTCACTGCAAGGCCGCATGGGCAATCTCAAGGGCCGCATCGACCCCGCCGCCGTCGCGCTCGAGCAGGCCGAGGATGCCTGCAAGTCGTTCATCATGTTGGCCCCTCTTCAACGGGCACCGAGCACGCCGGAGCTCGCCGAGACCGAGGCGACGGCCCTAGAGGGCGAGGCGAAGCTGCACCAGAACAGCGCAGAGTCGGAGCAGGTACGCGCGACCGAGACGAAGCAGAACGCCGATCAGGTTCGACAGCGTGCATCCGACATTGAGCGGCACGCGGAGCGGCTGAAGTCCTTGCGTGACGACTACGCGGACCTGCTCGCGGAGAGGGGCAGCCCGCCCCGTCCGGGCCTGGCCGCGACGTTCGAAGAGTCGCTCTTGCCCTCGCGGCTGAAGGAGACGAGCGACGGGCTCCGCAGAGCGCGCGCGGACTGGCAGTCAATGGACAACGAGCGAGGAACAACCATCGCGGCGCTTCGCGCATTCGCGGCGGGACCCGAGTTCGAGCGTCTCGACGCGCCCTGGGTGCGGCGGCTCCAGGAGCACAACGAGCCTGCGCTCGAAAGTGCAAGCGAGCAACTCGCGGCGCAGCTCAAGCTACGCCGCAACGTGCTCGAGGAACAGATATCGGGCGTCGATCGCCATCGAACGGTTCTGGTCGACGAGTTGCATGCCGTCGCCGAAGAGGGGATGAAGCTGCTACGCCAGGCATCGAACCTCTCCAAGCTTCCCGACCATGTGCCCGGCGTCGGTGGCGTGCACTTCCTACGGATTCAAACGCAGGAGCCGGACGACCCGAGCGAGAAGCGCGCTCGTTTGGCCGAGCTCATCGATGAGCTTCTCGATGGCAAGCACGATCTCGGAGGCGTCGCGTTGGTTCAGGCTGCGGTGCGACGGCTCGCGCGGCCGGTACAGGTTCGCGTATTGCACCCGGATCCGGCGCTCGACCGGCGAACCGTGAGCATTCCCGAGATGGCCCGCTCAAGCGGTGGAGAGCAGCTTACGGGCGCCATTCTCCTCTACTGCACGCTCGCGCGGGTGCGCGGTCGCTCGCGCGGGCTCTCCAGGCGCGCATCCAGCGTGCTGATCCTCGACAACCCCATCGGCCGCGCGTCACGCGCCCGCTTCCTGGAGCTACAGCGAGACGTCGCCCGGGCGATGGGGGTGCAGCTCATCTACACAACCGGGGTCAACGATCACGAGGCGCTCCGCGCCCTCCCGAACGTGATCCGCCTCCGCAACGAACGCGTCGACCGCAACACAGGTCGTCGCCTCGTCGAGCACGCTCCCGACGAGGTGCGCGTCATCGAAGCGGTCAGAATTGGACGCCGAGAGAAAGGCCCGGACGCGCGCCCAGATGACGCGGAGCAGTGATGACAGCTTCGGAGCTCGATGAGCGTCAGGTCGAACAGTTCGAACGTAGGCTCCTTGCGGGCGGTGCCGTTCGCGTTGGCGCGCAAGAGTTCTGGCGCGCCTTGGCGAACGTCTTTCCGCACAGGACGCCCGGTCCCGCAGAACGTCGGCTCTTGCTCGACGCGCTCAGGTCCATCGAGACGCGGGGGAGCATCCGTCTGCCGCCGGAGCATGGGAAGCGCTGGGATCGGTCCATGGATCCGGCTGTTCCGACTAGCGTGGACATCGTTCGCGAGCGGTCCATGCCGTCAGGTTTCTCGTGGCGGACGTTTCCCTGGCACCAGAACCTTCACTGGGTGGTCCAGTGCCGAAACCTCTCGACGCAACAGGTCGAGTTCCTGCGCCGCGTCCACGACGGGTTCGTGAACGGGATGTTCAGCGAGCCAGCGCCGCTGAAGTATCGGTCGCTGCAGCTCACAGGCGACGAGAAGATGCTCGCGTCGCTCGCGACCACGTCGCTGTTCGGCCCCTCGCGCCTGACCCTGGAGCTACTGGCCTGTCTTCCAGATGCGCTTCCGCTTGCGTGGGAGGCGGTTGGGGACGGTGGCCGTATGCTCATTTTCGAGAACGCTGGCCCGTTTGCTGTGGCGAGACGTGTTCTCGCCGAGTTGGAAGCCAGACCATATGACCTCGTCGCGTATGGTGGCGGTCGCGGTCTTCTCGCCGCGCTCGGCCATCTCAAGACAATTGAGCGCTCCGTCCAGTCTATCCACTACGTAGGCGATCTCGATGACGCAGGTCTCGACATCGCGTTCGCTGCTCGAAAGTCTGCGAAGGAGCTTGGGCTCCCCGTCCTCCTCGCCGCCGACGAGCTACACCGCCAGATGCTCCTCGCAGCAGAAGCCTTCGGATATTCACTGGGTTGGCCTGCACAGGAGCGCTTCTCCAATTCCGCTCGGGAAAGGGGTCTCGACATCATCAGCCCGTCGCTCCGCAATCAGGTCCACAACCTATTGCGGGCAGGACGACGAATTCCTGAAGAAGTGCTTGGGCCGGAGGAGTTCCGAGCCGCCTGGTCAATTCTTCCCAGGTGACGCTGCGGATAGGAATCGCTCGCGAGAAGCATTTCGAGGAAACCTGGGCCAAGCCGATGACGAAGGGCGTGGCCCGGTACGACGTCTCATCGAGACTCCTCGCACGGGGCTGCGAGCGCATCAACGTCCCACCCCCATCTCTCTGCTACTGGGTGCAATTTGAGGTCGGAAAGGTGCCCCGCGTCGCGTACCTCGCGCACTGCCGCAACCGCCCTCCGAGGGCACGCCAGCTCTGCGGCACCGACGCCCATCACGACACGAGCTGTTCGGCGGTGCGCGCGAGCACTTCGAGGGCGCCAAGCAATCCGGCAGCGGAGAGATCCTGCCGCTCAAGAAGCGACCCGCCGACGTGTTCGTGATGAAGGCGATGCTCGACCACGCGCTCGGCGTCGCAAACGCGCTGTTCTTGACGCTTGAGGCTTGCAGGCACCGGGGCCTCGGACACCCTCGTGCCGGGTGAGTCGGAGCTGGGGGACTGGGTATTGGAGCCCTCGGAGCACTTCGCCCGCTACGCAGTCAGCGTCGAGGAGGAGCGCCGACTGATGCCTGCCCCCTGTGTCAGGGAAGAAGTCGCCTCGGTTGACGTGCCGAGCTGACGACGCCTTGTGGGGGCGAGAGCAGGCAGGACGAAGTGTCGTACACGGATGCATTCAAGTCGCAGATGGTGAAGCGGATGGTGGGCCCCGGCGCGGTGAGTGCCGCGGCCTTGGCCCGCCAGGTGGGAGTCTCGCAGCCGACGCTGTCGCAGTGGCTGCGGGAGGCGAATAAGTTGGCGGCCATGACGCCCCCTCCCGAGGAGAAGCCCGTCGGCCCCAAGAAGTGGACGCCTGAGGAGAAGCTGCGCGTGCTGGCAGAGGCGCATGGGCTGGCGGGCGAGACGTTGGGAGCGCTGCTGCGCCGAGAGGGGTTGCATGAGGAGCAATTGGCGGAGTGGCGCGCGGCTGCCGCTGGCGCCCTCTCCCAGGGGACGAGGAGGCGCCGTCCGGGGCGCTGACGGCCGGTCAGCGTCGGCGGCTGGCCGTCTCGGAGAAGCGAGTGAAGGAGCTCGAGCGCGAGCTGCGCCGCAAGGAGAAGGCGCTGGCTGAGGCGGCGGCACTGCTGGTGCTCGAAAAAAACTTCAGGCGATGGGTTGGGACGAGAAGGACGCGGGCGACGAGGACGACGCAGTGGACGAGACGAGCGAGAAATGACGCTCGCGCTCGTCGACGAGGCGCTGGAGAAGGGCGTGCGTCTGGAAGTCGTCTGCGAGCGGCTCGGAGTCGTCCCACGCACCATTCAGCGCTGGAGGAAGCCCGCGACGTCCGAAGACAGGCGTTGCGGTCCACATACCCGGCCAGCCAACCGGCTGTCCGAGGTGGAGCGGCGCCGCATCCTGGCGGTGGCCAACAGCGAGGAGTTCCGGGACGCCTCGCCCAAGCAGATTGTCCCCAGGCTGGCCGACAGAGGCGAGTACGTCGCCAGCGAGGCGAGCTTCTACCGGGTGCTGCGCGAAGCAGGGCAGTTGGCCCACCGCGGCCGCGCCAAGGCCCCTGCGCCCAGGCCTCGGGCCGAGCACACCGCCACCGGGCCGAACCAAGTCTGGAGTTGGGACATCACCTACCTGCGCGGCCCAGTGAAGGGCAGCTTCCTCTACCTGTACCTCGTGGTGGACGTCTTCAGCCGGCGCATCATGGGCTTCGCGGTGCACGAAGAGGAGTCGTCCGAGAATGCCGCGGCCCTCATCCGCCGCGCCTGGCAGGAGGCCGGCTGCCCCGAGGGGATGGTGCTGCACTCGGACAACGGCGGCCCCATGAAGGGCGCCACGCTGCTGGCTACCTTGCAATGGCTGGGCGTCACCCCGTCCTTCAGTCGGCCCCGTGTCTCGGACGACAATGCGTTCTCCGAAGCGCTCTTCCGCACGCTGAAGTACCGCCCCAGCTTCCCTCTGCGCCCCTTCTCGTCCGTCGAGGACGCGTGCCGCTGGGTGACGCGCTTCGTGGCCTGGTACAACACCGAGCACCGCCATTCCGGCATCCGCTACGTCACGCCCGAGGACAGGCACTTCGGCCGCGAGGGCGCGCTGCTGGCTCGACGTCGCCAAGTGTACCAACGCGCCAAAGCCCGTCACCCCGAGCGATGGAGTCGCGACACGCGCGACTGGACGCCCGCGGGCCCTGTCCGCCTTGGCCCGTCTCCAAGCCTCACCCCAGCAGTGCAGGAGTTGAAGCGCATCGGTTGAATCCTTTCACGCGACATCTACCTTGACGCTCACCGGTTCTGACGCTCCCCTTCTCGGTCTGGGCATGTAACGAGCGACCGTTGTCTGGCCTACCTCAATCCCCAACTTCAGCAACTCCCCGTGAATGCGCGGGGCTCCCCATGTCGGGTTGGCTTCGGCCATGCACCGAATCAACGCCCTCAGCTCCAGGGTTGCCTGCAGACGTCCCACCCGACTTCGGGACTTCCAGCGCCAGAAGAGCCGAAAGCCCATCCGATGCCACTTCACCACCGTCGCCGGCTGCACCAACCGCCATCCCTGCCAGAAGCGCTAGGAGTGTGTAGTGGTAATGGGGTTGGGTGCGAGACCGGACGAGAGACGCCGGTCCGCCGCTGGGTGCGGCAGGCCGCTACGCCGCCGTCATGCGGAAGAGCTTGAGGAGGTTGTGGGTGGCGCAGATGAGAGCCCACTCCTCCCGGGCGGCCTTCAGGCCTCGTCGCAGCAGCGCTCGGATGCCGCGTGCCTCTTTGATTTGGCCGAAGACGGGTTCCACAATCGCCTTGCGCATCCGGTACACCTCCTTTCCTCGCTTCGTCGCCAACTTCCGGGCCATCCGCTCCTTCGGGGTGAGTCCCGTGGGCGGACGGCCCCTGACTTTCGGTGGCGATTCTCCATGCTTCTGGCGACCGGTGGCGAGGTAGGGCTCGACGCCCACCGACTCCAGCCAGCGGACATTCTTCGCCGAGAAGTAGCCCGCATCCGCGCTCAGCTTGCCTGGCACCGCTTCGAGGTGAGCGGCCACCCGGTCCACCAGTGCCGGCAGGTGCTCGGCGTCCGGCGGCTGGTTGGTGAGGGCCTGGGCGACAATCACCTGGTGCGCCGCGTCCACTGCCGCCTGCGCGTTGTATGCCTGCTCGAAGCTTGCGCCCTTCTTCATGATTCGGCTGTCGGCGTCCGTGAAGTTGCGCTGCGCCTTCGGCGTCGGCTTGCCCTCGGCAGTGTGGGGCACGGTGTGGCCGGGCAAGTCCTGGGCGGGAGGGGGCGCGTCGTCGTCATCATCCCCCTTGCCCTTGTCTGCTTCGGCGGCAGCCTTGGCTTCGGCCTCCAACGCCTGCCGGGCCTCTCGAATGCGCTGCAGCCGCGTCTGCGTGCGCCGCAACTCCTCGGGAAGCTCGTCGCCTCGCTTGCCTTTGCCGTGCAGGGCGTCCTCCTGCACGTCGACGGCCTCCGCCTGCGCCAAAAGCGCCTTCACCTTCTCGTGCAGCTTCTCTTCCTCCTGCTGCATCCGCTCGTAGCTCATCGCTTTGTGCTTGCTGGCGTTCGCCTTCAGCTTCGTGCCGTCCAGTGCCACGTGCCCCAGCTTCACCAGCCCCGCCCTCGCGCACAGCTTCAGCATCTGCACGAAGAGGCTCTCGAAGTGCACCCCGTGCCGACGCCGAAACGCTGAAATCCGCGAGTGGTCCGGCGACTGGTTTGCCGCCAGCACGCGGAAGGCCACGTCCTCCTGCGTCTTCCTCTCAATCTTCCGGGAGGACGTCACTCCCGTGCAGTACGCGTACAGGAGCAGCCCCACCATCATCTTCGGCTCGTACGGCGGGTAGCCCCGCAGCTCCTTCTCGTACGACTCGTAGATGGCACCCAAGTCCAGCTCCTCCACCACCTCCAGCACGAAGCGCGCGAGGTGGTGCTCCGGCAGCCAGTCCAGCAGCGACGGCGGCAGCAGGTAGTCCTGCTGCACGTTCCAGGGGCGGTACTTCTTGCTCATGCCGAGCATTGACCACGGGGGCCTTCTTACGGGCAAGCCCCCGTGATTACCGCGACAGGCTCCTAGAGAAATACCCAGAAGAGGCGATCGCCCGTGCAAGCCTCGGTGATGGGCGCTTCTCGCGAAAGACCGCGAGTTGCTGGCGAAGAGCCAAATTCTCTAGAGCCAGTTCCGAACGGCTCCGCAAGACCAAGCGCAACGTCTGAGCCAGCGTCTTTACGAAGGCCCTCATCCTGCCATTCTTGCCGGCCGTAGCCAGCACGCCAGAATTCTGCCGCGCCCCGTAACGGACCGAATGGCATCACAGAGGCGTCTGCGCACACTCACCCACTTTCGCTCCGTCAAGCCCAGCATTCTTTGGCCCCATCCGTAGGACTGTGCATGCACTAACGCGTTCGCCGACGCACGCTTCTCGCCGGACCCAAATATCCGGTAGTCACAGCCCACGTTCGCGCGTGGTGTGCGGCTCGCGTCCTCAACGGCCTCTGCAAGCGAAGTCATCCGAGTACCTGACCGCTGTGCTCCGGCGCGGTGCCCCCCCCAAGCAGACGCTTGAACCTCTCATGCAGCGCAAGGAGGATCTCGGCGTCGAGGGCGGCGTAGTTCAACTGGTCGGCGTCGAGCGGGCGGCGGCTCCAGTTCGAGGTCTGCTCGGACTTGTCGATCGAGATGCCCAGCTCGCGCTCGCACACCATCGCGAGGCTGTGGCCACCGAGGATGTCCGGGCCATGCGCGCGACGCGAGGCTTCGAGCGTGTCGAAGACGCCGTCGAGGGCGATTCCAAGGGCCGCGAGGACGCGGCGCTCGAAGCGGGCGTTGTGGATGACCTTCACAGGCGCCGCGCCACTCAGCACGTCGATGATGGGCTTCAAGTCGCCGACGGCGAGCGGGTCGATGAGGAAGGTGCGCTTGCGGGTGGCGATCTGGACGAGGCAGAGCGTGCCGAAGTCGAGCGCGGTCTCGACGTCGAGACCGACGACGTCGGCGGCGCGCAGCTCCTCGCTCACCACGCGGAGCGCTGCGGGCGTGTCCACCCACTGGACGTCGTTCTTCGGGGCCGCTGCTGGGGCGCGCTTCGGCACGAGCTCCAACGGCAGCGGGCCGGTCGCCTCGATGTCGGCGAGACGCATCCCCATGGGGCGCGCGGCGATGCGCGAGCCGTTCACCTTCACGGTGGCGAGGAAGTGGAGCGTGCCGGATTGGTCGAGCAGCCGCTCGGAGAGGAGCCGGTCCTCGGCCTCCTCGGGAAGGCACGGCTGGAACTTGCTGAGCATCCCGCGCGCCATGTCGCGGGCGGCATCGGCGGCGACACGCTCCCAGTTCAGCTCAGCGAGCGAGCGCACGGCGTCGCCCGCTGCCGTGAAGGCCATGTCCTTGCACTTGAGCGAGAGGTTCCCGGCCACCCACTTCTTGCCGGACTTCTGCTCGAGGCCCGCCGCGAGCAGACGGTTCACCGCACCGCCCGCGAACGTGTGCCACTGGACGCCGTCGAGCTGCTCCTCGAGCGGCGCGGTGCCGGGTTCGAGCAGGCCGTCGTAGCTGTCTCGCATCGCGGCGAGCGCGGCGGCGGCGGCCTTGCTGAGCCACACGCCCTCCTGCTTCTCGTGAAGCAGCACGTCGAGCATGCCCTGACAGAGCGCGTTCGAGAGCACACCGGGCACGCCCAGCCAGCTCGGTACGCGCCCGTAGTCGGCCGGGCGCACGTGGAGCACGCCCTTGCCCCAGTCGATCTGGCCGACCTCCCACGCACGCCCCGACAGCCGGAAGCACAGCGGGCCCTTCGCGAGGTCGTGCATCGTGACGAAGAGCGCCTGGATGTAGCCGACATCCTCTTTGCCATGTTGCACGCGCATGACGGGCGGCGCGGTGAAAACCGCGTAGAGTTCGAAGAAGTTCTTCTTGCCGTAGAGCTTCTCTCCACGAGTGCCGAGCGAGAGCAGCCCGTCGGCCTCGTAGAGGATCTCACGCTCGAGCATCGTGTCGATCAGCTCGGAGACGCGCTCGGCGCGCACCGACGAGAACGGATACGCCGCTTCGACCCACGGCATGAGCTTGTGCCGCGAGATGCCGCCTTCCTGAAGGATGAGCGCCATCACCTGGTGCGCAAGCACGTGCATCGCGTGGGCGGCGGGCGTGACGTCTTCGACCCAGCCCACCTCTGCGAGGCGCAGGAGCGCCACCGACTGGAGAAGTGACTCGGGGCTGAGGCAGAAGAACGTGCAGTTGGCGCGCGTGTTCGCGCGGCGCCCCGTGCGTCCGAGGCGCTGGAGGAACGAGGCCACCGAGGCGGGCGCGTCGACCTGGATGACCTGATCGAGATCACCGACGTCTATGCCCAACTCCATCGTCGAGGTGCAGACGATGGCGGTGTTCTGTCCCTTGGCGAACTGCTCCTCGGCCAGCGTGCGGTCCGCGCGGCTGACCGAGCTGTGGTGGATGAAGACCTCGACGCCGGTGCCTGCGAGCGCGTGGGCGACCTTCTCGGCCTTGCTACGGCTCTCGACGAAGACGAGGCTCTTCTTGCCGCGCACGATCTGCCCGATGGCCGTCGCGGCCTCGCTGATGTCCGCGCACATCTCGAGGCGCAGCTCACGCTGCGCCTTGGCTTTCGGCGGATCGACGAGGCGGAACGGGCGCTTGCTGGAGCCTTGCAGCCACTCGCCGATGACCTGCGGGTTGCCGACGGTCGCCGAGAGGCCGATGCGCTGGATGTCTCGTCCGGTCATCGTCACGAGGCGTTCGAGAAGGCTCGCGAGGTGCGCGCCGCGATCGTCGGCAGCGAACGCATGGACCTCGTCGATGATGACCGCCGACAGGCCCGAGAAGAGCGCCTTCGCGTCGGTGCGCTCGGAGATCATCATGACCTCCAGCGACTCGGGCGTGGTCATCAGGATGTGCGCGGGCGACCCGCGGAACTTCTTCTTCCGCGAGTCGGCGACGTCGCCGTGCCACTTGAATACTTCGAACCCCACCATGCGCGCGTACGACGTGAGCCGCTCCTCCTGGTTGTTGAGGAGCGCGCGGATGGGACACACGTAGAGCACCGAGACCGGCTTCAGCTCTTCGGTCAGGATGCGCGACAGCACCGGGAAGATGGACGCCTCGGTCTTTCCTCCCGCCGTCGGGGCGAGCACCACCGCGTTGCAGCCGTCGAGGATCGCGTCGATCGACAGCTCCTGGACAGGACGAAGCGAGCGCCAACCCAGATCGTGGATGATCGCGTGCTGCAGGTGCGGATGAAGGCGCTCGAGACCGGCCATTGCTATCCGTCCAGCCGTTTCCGCTTCAGCGCCGGCGCGGCCTCCGAGGCGTTGTTCGTGTCGCTCTCCTCCGCTGCTTCCTCTTCGGCGGGTTCCTCGACGGGCCGACCGTGCTTGGCCGCAAGCTCCTCGGGCGTGAGCTTGCCGTCGTCGAGCTCGAGCTTGTAGTGCTCGCGCGGATCGTACGCCTCGTGGATGTCGACGCGGTCGAGCACGTCGATCAGCTCGCGCAGGAAGAGGCGTGGCGCGAGGGCGACCTTGCCCCCGAAGCCCGCCGTGACCTGGCCGACGAGTCCGCTCAGGAACGCATGGTCGACGCGCGTAGCGAGGCGCTCGGGGTTCTTCGCCGGGTAGAGATCTCGGATGCGCGTGCCCACCGTGAGCAGCCGGTCATCGGTGAAGGGCGTGAGCCGCACCTGCGGGGCCTTGAGGTTGTCGAAGCGCGTGTCGTCGCTGAAGTTCACCTGCACGCGCTGGTAGAGCGGCGCGAGCGCCTTGAGCCCCTTGTAGCCCTCGAAGAAATCACGGGTGCCGGTGATGACGAGGTAGAGCCCGGGCAGCTCCTCCTTCGCCAGCATGTCCATCAGTTGCCGGAGGGCGTTGAGCGACTTCTCCCGCGTCTGCGCGTTCATGCGCTGCACCGTCTCGACCTCGTCGAGCACGACGACGAGCCCCGCGTAGCCCGACTGACGGAGGAGCTGCAGCAGGCCGGAGAGGAACGTCAGCGACGCCTGGCCGTCGATCTTGCCCTTGGTGCCCGCCGTCTTGAGCACGCTGCGGTCGGTGTGCGGCTGGCCCGCGAGCCACGCCAAGAGCCCCTGCGCGGTGGCGAAGTCACCCTCGTGCGTGACCCGGTGGTAGGCGCGGAGCACCTGCGCGAAGGCCGCGTTGCGCTTCGAAAGGTCCGCAAGCTTGTCTTCGAGCCGCTGCTCCGTCGCGTCGGCGAAGCCCGGGTCGTCCTCGTTGATGCCGCGCAGCCGCGTGACCTCGTCGCCCACTTGGTACAGCCAGCCCTCGACGATGGCCTGGAACGCGTTGGGGCCGTCGGCGGCCGTCTCGAGCTTCTCGATGAGGCGGCGGTAGACCGTTTCGAGGTGGTGCAGCGGCGTGTCGTTGATCGAGATCTGCACCTCGCTCGACGCGAACATGCGCGAGCGCGCCTTCGCACACAGGTAGCGCGCGGCGAAGGTCTTGCCGGTGCCGTACTCGCCGCGAATCCACTTCGAAAGCCCCTTGCCCTGCGCGACGAAGTCGAGGTCCTCGTTCACCGCACCCACGAGCCCGTCGAGCCCCGTGGCGAAGTGTTCGAGCCCGGCGTTCGGCACGAGGCCCGAGCGGAGCGCGTTTACGATGGCTGCGGACTCAGGGACGACGGCCATCAGCGCCCCTCCTTCTTGGCTTGATAGCGGTACATGGTCTCTCCACTGGGCAACCTCTCATCGCTGAAGAGGACGTGGCCTGCGGCGTGAAGCGTCCGGCGCAGCGAGACCATGAGGCCATTCAAGCGGCCGGGGTTCTTCTTCAGGTTCTCGGCGAGCTCGCTGGCGCGCGCCGAGCCGGTCTCGCGCAGCAGCACGAGGATCGCCTTCTCGTCGACGCTCAGCTTGGCGATGAGCGCGGCGGGCAGCGGCAAGGAGTCGGCCTTGTCGGCGGGGTTGAACAGCGAGAGCTGCGCCCTCGGCTTGGCCGGCACCTCGTCGGACGGCAGGGGCGTGACGATGGGAGGCAGCACCGGCGTGGTCACGGGCGCCGCCTCGGCGAGCGCGCCGCGCCCGTACCACCACGCGGGCTCGTCGGCGTAGAGCCCGTCGCGCTCGATCCAGGCGAGCGGCACGACGACCTCTTCGAGCCCCGCTCCTCCGTGGAAGCCGACCTGCGGGCCTCCGAGGTACGCGCCCGAACGCCACGCGAACGCGCGCCGCTCGGCCGGTCCACCGAGGCCAGCGATGTCGATCTCGATGAAGCCCTCGGGCACGGCGTCGTGCTTGCCGAGCGCGGTGTACCTCGGCGTCTTGCCGTTGCCGGCGCGCAGCGACTTGTCGATGTAGGGGCTGTGGCCGTGGTCGGCGGTGACGAGCACGCGGCGGCCCGCCTTGAGCGCCACGCGCAGCGCGGGCTTGAAGGCCGTGATGTCCTCCGGCGAGATCTTGACGGTGGCGCCGGTGTTCGCCGAGCCGATCTGGTCGTCGACCGCGTTGAAGACGACCCCCACGACCGACACGCTCTCGTCGCCCAGCGCCGAGAGCAGTGCTTGCCCGCCGTCGGTCAGGTCGCCCTTGAGGAACAGCTTGCGCGTCCGCGCGCCAAGGGCGGCGTTCTGGTTGAAGCGCGCCTTGTCGGTCTTCGCCTCGTCCTGGTCGCGGAACACCGTCTCGGCGACGAGCGGATCGTTCGGCAGCTCGCCGAGGAAGATGGCTCCGCGCGCGTGGCTCGTCACGGTGGGCAGCGGCGAGAGCGCCGGCATGCCCGCGACGAGGCCGCTCGTGTCGGGCTTGATGCCGAGCGGGAAGCTTGAGTCTTGCGACAGCGCGTACAGCAGTTCGAGGAACACCGGGTAGCTGCAGCCGTCGAGCACCACGAAGAAGAGCCGCGCGGCGGGCTCGCTCTGCCAGACGGGCGCGACGGCGCGCTTCCACAGGCGATGTAGTGGCGTGAGCCCTTCGCGGTGCAGCGCGGCCTCGTAGCCGCCCGCCAGCGTCTCGGCGAAGTGGCGGTTCTCGCGGTCTCGTCGCTCGCGGCAAACGTCGAGCAGCTTCTTCGCCTCGGCGTGGAAGTGGACGCTGGAGGCCAACGCGCGGCGAAGCTGCATGATCGCGAGGTCGACGAACGCACCGCCCCGCTGGTAGTCGTGCACCTGTTCGAGCAGGTCGGCCTTCGGGCTGAAGGGCTGATCGAGGTAGCGCGAGATGCGCGCCATCGCTTCGAGTACCGCGAGGTCGCCACGGTTCATGCGCGCGGCGCGGTGGCTCGCGAGCCACGAGATGTCGGCGGCGCTGATCGCCTTGCCGTTCGCGGCCTTCTGCGCGAGCGCGTGGCCCTTGTCAGAGAAGGCGAGCGGCAGCACGCGGCTGGTCTGGAGCTGCGACGGCGTGAGGCTCTCGCGCCCCACGCGATCGGCACCGGCGAGCAGGTCGCCGCCCGCGTCTCCGAGCAGCCCGAGCGCCTCTTCGGCGACGCGCGCGATGGTGCGCCGAAGGATGCGGCGGTCCATCTCGATGGGCGCCTCGGTCGCCGCCTTCCACAGCGGCCCCCAGGCGGGCTTGGGCAGCTCGGGGGCTTCGACCGTGAGCACCGCGCCGTAGACGACGAGGTCGCGCAAGCGCGTGTCGGGCTCGGCGAGCGCCCACGCGAGCAGGCGGCCTTCGTCGCCGTGCATCGTCGGCATCGCGTCGCGCACGAGCTGGCTGATGTTCGGCGACCAGCGAGGAGGCTCTTGCACCCACGTGGCGAGGAGCTGCGCCGAGCTCTTGGTGCGCACCTGGTCACCGACGCTCACGTCGACGAGCAACTCCGTGAGCAGCCGCCGATCCACGACTGTGGGCAGCGTGCGGTGGCTCATCGCGAAGCCGAGGCGGTCCACGTTCTCCAGCGCGAGCTGCTGCATGTACGGGGCGTCGGCGCCAACGACGCGCACGCCGAGCACGACCTCGAGGACGTCGTTCACGCTCAGCGCGTGGACGCGCTGGTTGCGCGCGCGGCGCAGGAGGTCCGGCGCGTTCTGGATTCGCTTCGCCACGTCCTCGGGCATCACGGCGATGAGCGGCGCGCCCTTGGCCTTCCACAGGAGGTGCCGCAGACCGAGCTCGGAGCCGATGCGATGCACGCCGTAGGAGCCCTTCGGCGTGGGCATCTGGTCCGGCAGGTTCTCGAGTCCCTCGCCGTCGATCACGAGCACGTAGCCCGTCTCGCTGGCACCGCCAGCTTGATCGAGGAGACGACGAAGGAGGAGCTGGGCTGCGCTCACTCGATCTCCTCCGTGCGCGCGAGCACGACGCTGATCGGCTTCGGCCCCTGCTCGGTCAGCGCCTTGCGGACCTCGGCGAGGAAGTCGGAGATGGCGTCGGCGTCGGTGGGGTTCAGGCGCCTCTTGAGCAGCACGGTGCGCGGCGTGACCTCGGGGCCAGCTACGGGCGGCTGCGCAGCGCCACCGGCGACCGGCGGCTGAATCCCGCCGCCACCGACCGGCGGCTGAAGGAGCTGCGGCTGCTCGATAAGGCGCTTGATCAGCTCCTGCGCCTTCTTGTTCCAGGTCGCGATCCAGTCCTTCGTCAGCGGCTGCTCGGCCTGCGCGGCCGCGAGCCGACCATCGAGCGCGCCCAGGTGCCCGCGCACCTCGGTGCCGACGACCGGGTGGTTCACGCCCGCCGTGAGGTTCGTGCGCCCGTGCTCGTTCAGCTCGGCGAGCGCGTCGCGGATGACGTCGGCCTGCTGCACGATGGTGCGCAGCGCGTCCGACGCATCGTCCGGCCACGCAGTGAGCAGCTCGCTCAGCACCTTGTGCGTGTCGGTCGTGCTCTGCGCGAGTGGGCCGAGCCGTGTGTTCGCGGTCGACAGCTCCGTGAGGCGGTCGCTCTTGTCGACGCCGAGCTTCACGAGGTGCGAGTACAGCCCCTGAAGCACGGTGCGCTTCTGCTGGCCCTTGGCGCGCAGCTCCGTCGTGAAGCGGTCCTGCGCCTGCAGCGAGCGCGTCGCTGCGGGGCGCGGGATCTCGAAGAGCTGGTTGCCGAGGTCTCGCAGGCGGTGCCAGTCGGCGGCGCTCACCAGCTTGCCGCGCTGCAAGCGGATGCGCGTCGTCTGCGACATGCCGATGCGCACGTCGATAGGCTCGCCGCTGACGTCCTCGAGCGCGCGGTGATCACGCTGGCAGAGGAAGCCGAGGAACAGGTCGACGAGCAGCGGCTGGAAGCCGTAGGTCTCGCGCAGGTGGTCGGCGATGGGTGTCCACGACACCGAGTCCTGGTCGGCCTTCTGGAGGACGTCTTTGATGTAGCGGGAGTCGAGGCGCAGCGACGCCTTGGTCTGCCCGAGGTTGGTCAGCTCCAGCGGCTGGCCCAGCGTCTTGAGCACCTTGCCGACGTTCTCGTCGTAGGCGACCGAGGTGCCGTCTTCGCCCGCCTTCACCATCCAGTCGAGGAGCAGCTCGAGGTCCTGCTTCTTTGGCTCGGCGAGGAAGGTCGGGTGCTGCGGGTAGCGGCGGTCCATCAGCAGCGCCGCAATGTGTTCGAGGTTCTCCGCGAGCGTCTCGCGCGGGCGGTTCGAATCGACGTCCGAGATGAGCGCGAAGAACTCGCCGTGGCGGATGTAGACCTCTTTTAAGAGGTCATTGAGCTGGCCTTCGAGCGTCTTCTGTCGGATGCCCGCCTGGTCGAGCACCTTGCTCTTGTCCTGCGGCCCGAGCATCTCGAGCAGATCTTCCTGCCCGGCGTCGGACAGCAGGTAGCGCACGGCCGCGAGCTCGGTCAGTACGCCGAGCTCGGTCGGGCTCATGTGACGCGGCAGCCAGCAGACCGTGTAGACGAGGCCCTGCTTCTTGCGCACGTTGGTCGCGCGCAGACGGTCCTCATCGACCGTGTGTCCGGGCTCATCCCACGGGTAGTCGACGAGGATCTTGAACGCCCTGTCGGGCGGCGCGAAGTCGTCGTAGGACATCTCGCGCACGTTACCGAGCTTGATCTGCCCGCGCCGCTTGGTGCGCCGCCACGACAGATCCCAGTCGCCTTCGTTCTTGCCGCCGTCCTCGAAGCCCTTGGTGTTGGCGACGCCGAGCACGTTGCGGAGCGCGCCCCAGAACACCTTGAAGCGCTGGGCCGGGTTGTCGACCTTCGAGCGCGCGCGCCCGAGGATCTCACCGAGGCTCACGCGCCCGAGCACGTAGCGAACAAGCGCGGTCTTGCCGTTTCCCGCCACCTGGAGGTCCGGCACGCGCTGCGAGAGCGCGAGCAAGTCGGTCTCCGCGACGCGCACCTGGCCACGGAAGGTCTCGCCCTCGACGTCGACGGCGTTGAGCTGCACGAGCCGCTCGATGGTGAGCCCGCCCTGCTTGAGCCGCGGCGACACCTCGGCCAGAAGCACCGTCTTCACGAGCTGGTCGAGCGCGCGACGGCGCTCGTCGTTGAACTCGGCGCCGCCTTCCTCGGCCATCTTCGCCATCGCCGGAGCGAGGCGTGAGTAGTACTGGTGGTGGATGTCCTGCATCAGCTCCACTTTCTTGCTCGCCTCGACGCCCGACTCGGGGAAGATGGCAGAGAAGGCCGAGCCCACCGGCAGGAACTCGCCGAGCGGCAGCTTCGGGTAGTGGACGACGAGCAGTTCGTAGAGCAGCCGCAGCGCCGAGCGCTCGCGCTGCATGAGCGAGGTGACGTCCACCAGCATCTCGATGAGCGCCGGGTGGAACGGGTAGACGTCCTTCAGGTAGTCGAGGTCGCCACCGGCGAGCAGCGCGGGAAGCACCTTGCTGTGCTTCTCCGACAGCGCGCTCACCGCCGACTTCACCGCGTCGGCGTTTTTCGGGCGCAGTACGCGGCCGCGCACGATGTGGCGCAGCTCGACGTCCTGGAGCTTGGTGATCTCGAAGCGCTTGGCGTGGTGGTCGAGGTGCTCGTGGATCTTCGACTCGTCGACGAGGTCGGGGAAGAACTCCTGCAGGTTTCGCTGCCGCGCGACGAACACGAAGATGGGCGCGGGGCGCTGGCCCGTGTTGTGGTCGACGATGACGTTGAGGTTGTTGATCTCGGCGACGAACTCCTGGCCGCTCTTCTCGGCGAGCCAGAGGAGAAATTCGTCGATCATCAGCACGATGCCGCCGAAGCCCTGGTCCTTGGCGTGCTCGGCCATGCGCTTGAGCCCCTCGCTCCAGCGTGGATCGATGCCCGCGTCGGCCGGGTCGCGCCCCTTGTACTTGAGCCACGTGCGCGCGAACCGCTCCTTGCCCTGGATGGATCCTGCGGCGATGGCCTCGAAGTCCTCGCGCCCGCCGACGATGCTCTCGGCCTCGAGCCGCTTCCAAACGACGTCGCCGTACTCCTTCGCCTCACGTCGGACCTCGTCGAAGATGGCGTCGACGTTAAGGAACTCGAAAGGCGCCTTGCCGCGCCGCTTGAGCGCCGCGTTGAAGCCCTCGTAGACGGCGCGGTCGAAGCCGGTGCTCTTGCCGCGCACCGAGAGCATGTGGATGCGCACGACGAGCAGCCCGGCGCTGGTGAGCCACGCCTCGTGGTCGACGGCCTCGGCCCCCTTGCTGGCCTTCGCGTCGCGATGGGCGTTGAGCAGCGGGCGGAACTTCTTCCACGCGGGCGTGGCACCCTCGACGAGCAGCGAGAGCATCGTCATGAAGTGCGACTTGCCGCTGCCGAAGCTGCCGTGGATGAAGCGGCCGTACTCCTCGCCCCGGTCGAAGACCTGCTTCATGTCGTCGAGGATGCGCGGCAGCTCCTTCTCGACGGCGGGCGTGATGACGTAGTCGCGCGCGAGTTGCTCGACCTCGTCGGAGTTCGGGTCCAGCTCGCGCAGCTTGACCACGAAGCCCATCGCCCGGATGTCCTCGAGGCGCGGAAGCTCGAAGGCCTCGGTGATGGTGGTCATGGTTGAGCTCCGGTCGTCATAGGTCCTGCCTCAAGAGCCTCTCCTGTGCTGGCAGCCCAGAGAGCTGAAGGCGCAGCCACGGTGCGTCGCGTTCGATGAACTTCTCGGGAGGCGTGGTCGTCGTCGTGACGATGTACTGAAACGCCGGTTCCCCCTTGAAGCATTTCTCGATCTCCTGGGCGAGCAGGAAGAGCCGCTCGTAGACGTCGGGCGCCATGTCCGCCTCACGCGGGCCATCGTGGACCAGGAAGCGAGGGAACGCGCCGTGTCCCTCTATGCTCGCGAGGACGGCGGCCAGGTCGAAGGCCAGCACCTTCACGGTGGCGATGAAGGTGCTGTCGCGTTCGCCGTGCTCCTCGACGGTCAACGACAGCGAGCGACCCGACGTGTCGATGCGGGCCGCGACCTGGTCGCCGATGAGCGCGCGGACGACGTAGTCAAACCGGGCCGAGAAGCGACCGATGGCCGTTCGCTGGGCCTCGCGGATCTTCTCCTGTTGAGTGTACGAGTCGTCGATGTCCTTCGCGATCTGCTTGATGGAGTCGGCCTTCGACGCGGCATCCTTGGAGGCGCATTCCGCGGCATCGATGAGGTCCGCGATCCGATCGAGCTTCGACGCCTCGTCCTGATGCTTCCCGCTCGCGTCGACGTGCGCGGTGTTCGCGGAGAGGAACTTACGGCGCGCCGCCTGCGTCGCGCGCTCGGCGTCTGCAATCTCGCGTTCGATGCGGCTCTTCTCCTGTTGAAGTGCAGCGACGATCTGGCGTTGCGCTCCCAGCTCTTCGGTCGCAACCTGCTCGCTCTTCTTGGCGGCCACCTCGCTACGCTTCGCGGCCAAGTCGATGGGCTGGTTCACGACGAGGGGGCAGTTGTGCTCCCGGGCCACGCGGAGCGGCACGTTGCAGATGTCGAGCGGCGGCGGCAGCGCAGCAAACAGCCCAGACTGCTGGGTGCCCGCCAACTCGCCCACCACGCCCTGCACGGCGTCGAGTCGGTCTTGGATGCCGCTGAGCTTCTCCTTGAGCGCGCCTTCCTGCTTGCTGGCGGCTTCGACGGCAGCCTGAAGCTCCTCGCGCTGGTCACCGGCTTCCAGCGCCGCCTTCCGCTTCTTCAGGTCCTCTCGACGTGCCTCGAGCTCGGCGCGGGCCGCCGAGGCGAAGAGCGGCGTCGACGTGAGCGGCAGGTCCTTCCCCAGCGCAGTGATGAGCCGTTGGCGATCGGTCTCGGCTTGGTGCCGAAGCAGTGGCGCCGTGCGCGTGGCTTCCTCCTTGTCGGAGACGAGCTTCGCGTTGCGCTGTAGCTCGTTGCGCTCGCCCTCGGAGATGAGGCCGAGCACCGTCCGCACGAGGAACTGGCGCTCCTCGACGTTGAGCGCAGGGGCCTCGGAGCCGCTGCCGCTATGGCGCCACTCGACGAGATCGGCGAAGCGGCAGTCCTGATCCCGGATAAGCCACGGCAAGATGTGCGCCCACGCAATGGGCTTGTCCTTGTCGGTCGAGGGGAACTTCCTCGACGCCAGCAGAGCCATCGTCCCCCCGGCGAGCGCGTCGATGAACTTGTGGTAGTCGAGACGCTCGGCGTCTTCGTCGGTCACGTCGTCGATGGAACGATCGCGAAGGCAGAAGGAACTGCGCCCAAGCCCGAGCGGGCGCGCGACCACCCAAGGCACGTCGTCCACCACGACCTCGGCGGTCACCCAGGCGTTCTTCAGCTCCAAGTTCGAGCGGATGCGTCGCTTCACGCCGTCGGGCGCGAAGCCGCCATCGCCGAGCACGTGACGCAGGAGGCGGCAGAATGTGCTCTTGCCGGCCGTATGACCGGCAACGCCATCCCGGAACAGCTTGTTGTCGGCTCCTGCCGAGTGATGCGCGGCCCAGACGATATTCAACCCGCGACGCAGCTCGACGTCGCGAACGACGTACTCCTCGCCCGCTTTCAGCTCGCTGAGAATCCGTAGGCGGTGAATCCAAAACGCAGGAGCCCCTCGCTCCGCGCTCGGGCGAAGCTGCTGGGGAGGGTCGATGCCCGGTAGGCGCATCTGGTCAGCGGTCATCCAGCGACCTCCACAAGCTTGCGGTCAGCGCCCTTGAGAGACTTGTCGATTGCGCTGATCTTTTCCTCGGGCTGTGCGCGCAGGACCTTCAGGGCAAGGTGCGCCTCGAAGACGAACCAGGGGTCGATCTCCGTTTCCGGCCGCGTATGCGGGCTCGTGCTCACGGTTGAGCGTCCCTCGCCATCCACACCGAGCGAGACACCTTGCTGGCGGTGCAGCCCCTTCAGAGTCGATGCGAGCGGGCCGGCCTTCACCGAGCGCAAGCCCACCGTGGATGCCCAGTGCGCGACCTCGCCCTTGAGCGACGCGGGCGCGAGCTTCTTCAGCAGCGCGGGACGTGCTCGCAGCGCGAAGGCGCGCGCGAGGTCCATGCGGGTTGCCGAGCCGCCCGAGGCGTGGAGCAACGCCCAGATGAGGATGGCAGCGTGCGCCTCGTCGGAGACGTTGGGAATGACCGACGGCAGGTCCTCGAGGGACGCGTCCTCCTCGACCTCGGTCGTCGAGACCTTCCGCGCCCCGGCGGCACGGGCGCTGGGCGGCGGGAAGCGTTTCTTCCAGTCTTCGATGAGCGCGCTCGACGGGCCCTCGATGCCGACGAGCGCTTGCAGCTCAGCCTTGAACCGGTTCGCGGCGGCGGCGTCTTCGCGGGCCACGTCGGGCAGGAGGCGCCACGCACTGTCGAGGAGGCCGATACGGTCGGTGAGCGGCACCGAGGCGTCTTCGAGTTCCTCGTCGATGGCGAGGATGGCCTTCACGCGCTGCTGCGCGGTCCAGCCCGCCCAGCCGTAGAGCGTCTCGACGCCAGCGCGTCCGGGCACCTCGGTGAAGGCGATGAAGCGCTCCTTCGGGACGTCGAGCTTGCCGCGCAGGCGCCAGTAGTCGGGCTTGAGGAAATCGCTGGAGCCGTAGGCGGGGGGGACTTCGGGCGTGACCTTCTCGCCCGCTTCTTCGCGGCGTTGGTCAGCCCAGGTGCGTTCCCAGACCTCGCGCTTCACGAGGCCCGCGGGCTTGTAGACATGGAAGCGGTGGCTCGGGACGGTGTCGCCCTGGAGCGCGCTCATCACGAGCTGCGAGAGGCTGAAGTCCTTGCGGCCGGTGAGCACCTCGCACACAGCGAGAACGCGCGCGTCGTCTTGCAGGCTGGCGACGAGCTGCTCGAGCGAGAACGCCTGCGTGCGCACCTTGGCGGCCTGCTCGACGCGATCGGTGAGCCACTCGGTGAGCGCGATGCGCTCTTGCTCGGCATAGTCGGGCTTATACCAGCGGCGCTTGAAGTTCGCGGTCTCGATGAGCGCCAGCGCGGGCGTCGCGGCGGTGCGCGTACGGCGGGCCTCGACGCGCTTTCTCAGCGCGGGGGACGCCTCCTTCGGCAGCTCGGTGAGCGGCTCCCAGCCGTGACGCGTCCACCAGTCCGAGGGCTGTTCGTCGGGCTCTTCGCCACGTTCGAGCGCTGCGCGGTTCGAGGTGTCCTTCTCGGCGAAGTAGAGGTTCCACGGCAACCACGTGGGTGGGCACGCTTCGACCTTATCGGGTGCGACGACATCGCTCGCGGTGTCGAGGCCGTAGAGGGCGTAGCAGAGCCAGTCAACTTCCTCTTGGAGAGCAACCATCCTCCCCATGTCAGCGAAGTCTGCCTTATGGCGGCTGTCGAGCGCGCTCCGAAGCGTTACTCCATCACTCCATCCACCGTCGTCGACAACCGAACGCACCGAGCGTCGCGCGCGGTCACGCGCGACAGCGTCCAGTTTCGCTGCGTATTGGGCGACCTCGGTACTCGTGTCGACGACAGGGAAGAGCTTCACCTTGGTGGCATCAAACTCGAAGAACTGCTCCCAGAGCTGGCTCTTCATCCCCTCGTTGACGCCTTGGCTACCTTTGCAATGGAACACCTGCTTCATCCAGAAGCAGCCCGTGGACGAGTTGAAGAGGCCGAGCAGCGCGAGGTAGTCCTCTTCGCTGGTTCCATCGGCGAGCTTAATGACCGGTGCCTTGCTGTTCACCACTACGCGATTACGCAGCAACGCAAACTGGGCATGGGTCGACACGTTGGCGAATACGATGAGCAACGGACCACGGAACCGCTCCGCGAAGAGCATCGAGTACTCGAACCACTTGAGGCCGTGCTCAAGCTGCGTCTTTCCGAATGCAACCCGGCCGCTCAGCAACGTGCGGTACGGCCAGAGGCGGTGGAGGACTGCCGGTTGCTCTTGAACCGCCGCATCGCGATCGTAGGGGAACAAGACGTGGGACGACGGCTTCGCGTACCAGTCGCGCACGTCCTGCCCGACAACATGTCCAAGGGTGACATCCGCAGGTAGCCCACCCTGCAGCGCTCCCTCGGGTACCTCGTAGGCCTCGTCGGCGCGTATCACCGAGACGGCCCCAACCGCCGATACGAGGTCGCTGAGTCTCTTCGTCGAAGCTACCTCGAGGTCCGTCTTGAGTTCGGCTGCCCCGCCACCTCCGAGACTCCACGGGTGCTTGGCGAGGGTGTCACGTGGAAGTGCAGCGACGCTGACGTACTCGTTCTGAAACCCGGCCTGGTCCCAACCCTCGGCGATGCTCGTCCAGACCTTACCCTTGGCCGGGTCATCAAGGGTACCGCTCTCGCCGCGCTTGCCCATGACAGCCCGAACCACGTCACCTGCGGGTCGCTGGTTGCGACCGAAGAGCAGGACGGTCGGCGTGCCGTGGAACGGGATGTACGCCTGCGAGGTGTCGACGACGAGTGAGAGGTCATACCCCGCGAGAACCTTCTCGATGAGCGGCTTGCCGAACTCCCGCTTCATGAAGTTGTTGCTCGTAATGAGCCCGACGAAGCCGGTCTTCTCGGCGAGCTGGAAGCAGCGCTCGGTGAAGGGGGAACCGAGCGAGTACTCGCGGTACGCCGAGACGTAGCGCTGGTTCTTCCCCGTCTTCTCGCGGTGGTAGTCCTTCCGCGCCACGTCCTTCTCAGTGATGAACGGAGGGTTCGCCACCACCGCGTGGAACTTCTTCTCGAAGACCTTCTTGAGCGCCGCGCGCACATCCGATCGCGTGAGCGTCGCGCGCGGCCTCTCCTCGACCTTCGTGAAGAGGTCGGTCTGCACCATCGCCTTCTGCTCTTCGCGCTCCACCTGCTCGAGCCCGTCTGCCCAGTACACGTGCGGGTGGAAGCGCGCGGCGTCGGCGAGCTTGGTCACGCCCGCCAGTTCGGCGGCCGTCATGATGAGGCGCGTGCGAGCGAGCGCGCAGGCGTAGTCGTTCAAATCGATGCCGACGACGCGGTCGAGCGCGTGCGCGACCACCTTCTCGCGCGACCAGTCCGTGTGCACCTCGGCGGTCGCGGCGACCAAGCGCTTCAGGCCATCGATGAGGAAGTGGCCCGAGCCGCAGGCGGGATCGACCAGCCGCACGTCGTCGGCGCCGAACTCCTCGATGGCCAGCGTCAGCGTGCGGTCGAGGATGAAGGCGCGCACAAAGTCGGGCGTCTGGCAGAGCGCGAAGCGGTCCTTCACGACCGGATCGAGCTCCTGGTACAGGTCGCCCATCAGCTCGCCCTCGAACTTCTCCTCGGCGAAGCTCCACACCGCTCCCGTGTCGGCGTCGCGATGGCGCCAGAAAGCGATGAGCGCCCTCGACAGCTCGTCGGACGGCAGCGCCACCTCGGCGGGCTGCGGGCTGAACAGCTCGGGCACACCGCCCTTGATGCTGGCGAGGTCCTTGTAAATCCAGCGCAGGAACGCGGTCTCACCGAGGTTCGGCGCGAGCTTCTCGAAGAGCTGCTGCGCCTCGGGATCGAGCAGGCGCCCGGGCTGGAGCAGCCCCCGGTCTTCGAGCACGCGCACGTAGACGCTCTTGAGCACCCAGAGCACCGCCGCGCGGCGCGAGAGCAGGTCGGTCCAGACCTCGAAGTCCTCGGCGACACGTTCGTCTTTGTGGAGCTGCTCGGCGGCCGCACGCGCGGCGCTGCCCGATGCACGCATCTTGGCGCGCAGGTCGGCGGCAATCTTCGCGACGTGGTCGCGGAGCGCAGTGGTCAGGCGGGCTCGGTCGTTTGCTTTCATCCTGTGGATCAGCCCGGCAACAGGTTCAGGAGAGGCAGCGTCGCGCCTTCGAGGTGCCACATGGCGGGGCCCTCGTTGAAGCGCGGCTGACGGTTGTGGATGACGCCCGGGACCACGAGGATCCAGAAGCCCCGGCTACCGGAGAACGTCTCGTCGTAGAGGCGACGCGGAAGGTCCAGCGCCTCGCACAGGCCGAAGAGCGCGGTGTCGCCCAGGACGATCACGTTACCCGGTTGCCCGTGCTCCTTGAGCAAGTTGAACAGCGTCGCCTCAGCGGCTTCGGACAGCGCCTCGCGCTGGGCCACGAAGCGCTCGGCGCGCTCGAGCGACTTGATGTCAGCGGCGTGCTCACCGAAGAACGCGTCGTCGAACGAGACCCACTTGCCACCCAGCGCGGTAGCGACGGAGCGGCCGATCTCGGCGTGTGCCTCGGGCGGAGTCACGAGCATGCGGAAGCCGCGCGAACCGGCGGCCTCCTTCAGCATGTCGCATACCACCAGCTCGGGGCTGCGTTCGGCGCCGAGGGCGCTCGGCAGTTCGTCGGCCGCGAGCGGCGAGGTGGCGAGGATGGAGCCCGCGCCGCCGGGCAGCACCAGCAAGCCCTGCACGCGGCAGTCGAGCTCGCGCAGAATGGCGAGCAGGTGGTCGGGATCGGGGTACGGTGTGTGCGGACCGAAGACGCGCCGAACGCGCACCGCGAGATCCTCTAGCGGGATGGACTCGCGCGCCTGGTCGACGACGAAGCCGATGCTGTGCTTCGGGTCCACCGGGCCGATGAAGAGGTGGCCCGTCTCGGCCAGCTCGACATCCTCGCAGATGCGCACGCCGAGGGCGAGCGGATCGCCGTCGAAGTGCGGGAGCAGCCCCGCCAGCGTGCGGCGGGCGGTGTCGGGCTCGACGGGCGGCCACTGACCGGCGAGGCGCACCACTTCGGCCGCGAAGGCCTTGACCGTCTCGCGGTCGAAGATGGGCCGCGCGAGCAGCGGATGCTCGGCACCGTCGACCTCGAAGATGTGCGCGCGGCCTGGCGTGACGCGCACGAGCACGCGCACGATGCCTTCACCCGTGACGACGCCGGCGGGCCACTCGCTCTCGAAGCGCTGGCCGATCTCGTCGAGGCGCACGATGCCCCCGAAGCCGTCGACCACCGCGTCGAACGCGCTGGTGAGGTCGGCAAGCGCCGACAGATCAATGCGCTCGAGGCCCTTCGAGAGATCGTGGCTGACCTTCGGCTGGTTGGTGCCGAGGTCCTCGGCGATCTCCTCCTGCGTCTCGGGCTCGCCGGTGATGCCGATGACGCGCTCGACGGCGATGCGCTGCTCGGGCGTGAGCGGGCGCGTCGCCAGCTCCCAGATGCGGTCGAGCGTGTGCGCGCCGTCATCGCCACCAGCCGACTTGCCATCGGTGTACGCGCGGAACTGGTGCAGTGCCTCGACGACCTCGGCTAGCTTCTTGCGGCCGATACCCGGCAGCCCGAGGAGCGCGCTGCGCGTGAGCGAGGCCACCGCGCCAACGGTGGGCAGCCCGCCCGCCGCGAGCGCCGAGCGCAGCGCCTCACCGAGCGGGAGCTTCTGCACGGGCTCGGGCGAGTCGCACAGGTCGGGCAAGAGCGGCGGCTCCAGCGTGCCCGGGTCTCCCGTACCTTCGAGCCCACGACCGAGCAGCGTCTCCTGGAAGGCGATGATGTCGTTCGCGGTCTTCGTGCCGATGGCGTGGATCGCGCGCACCGAAGCTGCGGGCAGCGCGAGGAGTTGGCCGACGGTGTGAACCTGGCAGCGGGCGAGCGCGTTGATCGCGCGCGAGGAGAGCCCGGAGGTGCGCAGCGGCGTCATCACGTCGATCTGCTTCGGCGGCGGCACCGAGGCCGAGACGGTGGTGTCTTCTCCGAGCGCGACGAGCAGCGCCTCGCGCATGGCGCGCGCCGAGGGGAAGCGCTTCTCGGGCGTCGGGTCCAGCGCCTTGCGGAAGAACGCGGCGAGCCCCGAGGGCTGGATGTCGTCGTCGTTAACGATCGGCGCCTGGCCCGGCTCGGGCACGCGGCCCTCGAAGGCGTGGCGCCCGGCGTAGAGTTCGAAGAGGCAGAGCGCGGCGGCGAAGCGGTCGGTCGCGTGCGTCCAGCGCGCGCTCGCGGGATCGCGGTAGAGGGCCGTGCCCCCGTAGGGCGCGTCCTCGGGCATGCCCGCGAGGCTGAAGTCGATGATGGTGAGCTGGCCGTCGGAGACCAGCAGGTTGTCGGGCTTGAGGTCCTTGTGCGTGACCGACTTCTGCTCGAGGTAGTCGAGGCCCGCGATGAGATCTTCAGCGAGGCGACGCTGCGACGTCGGCGCGGGCGCCGGGTTCTGGGCGAGCCACTGACGCAGGTTCACGCCACTCACGCGCTCCATCACGAGCGTCAGCCGCCCTTCGACCATCTTCGTCAGGTCGATGACGCGGACAACGTTCGGGTGGTCGAGGCTGGTGAGCACCTGGTACTCGCCGCGCAGTGCCTCTTCGGCGGCGTCGTCGCTCTTGGCGATTTTGAGCGCGCGGGTGCGTCCGCTGACGAGGTGGCGCGCAGCGTACACGACGGCCATCCCACCTTGCCCGAGGCGCGTGACGATCTCGTAGTCCGAGCCGACGCGCGTGCCCGCCTGCAGGTTGTCGGCGTCGAGCGGCGCGCGCGTGGCGTTCGACAGGAGCGCCTGCTGCACGAGGGGCGACGGATCGCGCCCGACGCGCACCGCCTCGATGGCCTCGGCCAGCGACGGATAGCGGTCGGTGGCGCGCAGCTCGACCATCTTGGCGACGGCCTCGTCGAGGCTGAGCGGCAGGCGCGGCGAGATGTCGCGCACCCGGCGCATCAGGCGCCGCGCGGCCATGAGCTGGCGCGTGTTCTCGAAGAGCGGCTTGCCCGTAAGGATGAGGGCGAGCATCGCACCGAGGCTGAACTGGTCGGACGCGGGCTCAGCGCTGCTGAAGGCGGTGACCACCTCGGGCGCCGCGTAGACTAGGCGATCGTCGTGGATGGTCGAGAGCGCGATGGTCGCGTCGCTCGTCATCTGCTTCGCGAGATCGAAGCCGGTGACGCGAACCTCCGTCGGCTCCTGCTTGTCTTCGACGAGCACGACCTCGGGTCGCAGCAGGCGATGGACGACGCCTTGGCGATGCACTTCGTCGATGGTCTGCGCGATGCGCATCCAGAGATTGGTGCGGACGCGGAGGTCGACCTTCTCCTTGCCGCGACCGTCGACACCGTAGCGCTCGACCCAGGTGGTGAGCGAGATGCCCTTGAAGTGTTCGAGGGGCAGCACGATGCTGCTCTCGTCGGAGAAGGGCTGCTCGGCGGTGAGCACGCCTTCGCTGCGCCCGAGGCGGCCGAGCACCTGCGCTTCCCAGCGGGCGCGCTCGGCGATGCGGTCTCGCTGGGCCTGAGTGGCCAGCGGCGGGGTGCTGTAGATGCGCAGCACGCGCTCGGCGCCGGAGAGCGTGTTCTTCCCCAGCAGCTCGGTGAAGGTGTCGTGGTGGTCGAGCGTCTCGACGACCTCGTACTCGCGGACGCGGCGCACGGGCCGCGGGCCCTTCTGCACGCCGGTGAAGATCTCGAGCAGCTCGCGCTCGGCGACCGACGAGGGCGTGAGCGCGCGCCCACCGCTCATGCGCTTGATGAGCCCGTCGTCCTGGAGCGCGGCGAGGATGGTCTTCTTCGTGTGGACGCGATCGTTGCTCGCCGGGCCGCGGACGCCGACATCGGTGGTGGCCGAGAGGAACACGAGACCCTCGGTCCACACCTGGCCCGCCTGGTAGCTCGCGCTCCTCAGGTGCGACTTGAGCACCTGCGAGGTGATGCGATTGAGCTTGAGCGGGCTGCGGATCTTCTCGGGTAGCCACCAGTCGTTGTCGGTGCCTTCGATGCGGCCTCGGTACGACTTGATCTCGACGACGAAGATCGCGTGCGGGGCGACGACGACCGCGTCCAGTTCGTAGACGACGCCGCTGCGCTCGACGAGCCACGCGTTGCCGTAGACGGTGAAGCTCTCGGGAAGCCCCTCGACGAGGAAGCGCAGCGCCTGTCGTTCGGCATCGTGGGCGGGCTCGCCGATCTGAATGAACTTGGCCGCCATCGCTTACACCAACAGGACCTTCGCGGTCGGGAACCAGATCGCGAGCTGGTCCTCGACGCGGAAGAGTCCTCCCTTGTCGGGGTGAAGTCCGACGACGAAGTCGAAGGAGCGTTGACGAAGCGAGTGCTCCGCGTTCTTGAGGTCGGCGCTCTCGGCGCGGGTGACAAAGTCCGAGTGCGGTGCGCCCAGCTCAAGGCCGACGATCCCCGCGAGCGTCATCTCCTGCCACGAGCCGCAGGCGACGACGAAGTTGTCCTGCAGCGTGAGGTCCTTCTGGCCGCTCACGAGGTGGTGCGCGAACTGGCCGCCGGTGCCCGGCAGCTCCAGCACCTTCTGGTGCGGCTTCACGACGTGGAGATCCGAGCGGGCCATGCGCGTCGGCAAGCCGAGGAGCTTCGCCTGCTCGAGGATGTAGTCGGCGCCCGCGGTGCCGAGCGGCAGCGAGCCGATGGCGTCGAGCCAGCCGTCGGTCACGGTCTCGGGCAGACGGTCGGGGCGCAGCGTGCCGCCCACGACGGCGGGCTCGAAGGGCACGCGGTGAAGGACGGCGGCGTCCTCGAAGAGGAGCGAGACGAGGTCGACGCTGGAGAGGCGGCCACGGAAGCGCGTCCACGTGTCGAGCTTCGGTTCGGTGAGGCGCGGGCGACGTCGGCCGGTCGCTTCGTCGCGAGCGAGCGCGTGCAGCAGAGATGCGGCCCAGAGACCGGTGGGGCGCTGCACGTCGCTCAGCGTGGAGACATCGAAGGCCATCAGCGGTCCCCCTTGGAGTCTTCGGCGGCGCATTCGGCGCGGACCCACTCGTCGACCTCGGAGAGCTTGAACTTCCAGAGGCGGCCAATCCGGTGAGCCGGGAGCTTCCGCGACTCAATCCAGCGGTATACCGAGTCCTTCGCAACACCCAGGTGCTTGGCGACGACTTCGACCGAGACCCAAGGCTCTGCTGTCATCGAGATTGCTCCGGGCAACTCAGTACCACTGTGCACTCGCGCACGGTATCCAGATCGAGGGTTGCCCTCAAGAGTCGATGAGAGTCGAGAAGAATGGAAGAGGACGTTTTGATGGCCTAGACGGGCTACGCCCCGGGCAGACGCAGATTCTCGCCGCGGACTTGGACACGTCCCGCCGCCAGGCCTTCATCTTCGCCCGGGGCACCTCCGTGGCCGTGGAGAGCGGCACCTGGGACGTGCTGAGCCCCAGCGCGGACACGGTGCAGGCGACGCTGGACGAGGTGGACGCCGAGCTGACCGACCACTTCTCCGGCGACGCCCGGAGGCATGCGGCCGGTGCCGTGGACTACGCACCCCACGGCTTCATCTCCTCCAGCACCGTGCAAGAGGCCGTGGACGAAGTCGTCGACAAGCTCTCCTCGGCCGCCTCTGGCACACCGGGCGCTTCCCGCGTGGGCGCGGACGCAGTGCCCGGCACGCCCAACCTCCTGCCGGCGGGCACCGTGGACGCGCAGATCTCCTCCCTGCTGGGCTTCCTCAACACCCACCAGGGCGCCGCCACCGGGGCCCACCACGCCAGCGCCATTGGCGCCACACCCCACGGCTACGTCAGCAGCACCAGCGTGCAGGCCCAGCTCCAGGAGGTCGTCACCCACATTGGAGAGACGACGGCCAACAGCCCCGGCTCCTCTCGTGTAGGAGAAGACGCGCTTGCCGGGACGCCCCACGCCCTCCCCGCCAGCAGCCTGCGGCAGCAGCAGGTGGCCGCGCTGCTGGGCTTCCTCAACGGGCATGTCACCCAGTCCGCCGACGCGCATGAGGCCTCCGCTGTCTCCGTCGCGGACGCGGGCAACCTGCTGACGGCGGGCACCGTCGAAGCGGCTCTCGCGGAAGTCCTCTCGGCCCTCAGCGGCGGGCACTTCCGCAGCAACGAGGCGGCGGCGGGCCAGCACAAGGCCATCGTCCAGCCCGTCCTCGGCGCCGTCCGCATCCTTCTCCTCGATGCCCAGGGCGCGGGAGGCGTCGCCGCGCGGCTGCGCCTCTACGCCGACAGCGACTCGGTGTGGTTCACCCTCAACGCCGCATGGAATGGGAGCGCCTGGGCCCGGGACACCACTGGCGCGGCTGCCGCCGGCTTCCGCCTCTCGCGCAACGAGGCCGAGTTCCTCCATGACGCCAGTCTCACCGCCAGCTTCGCCTCCTGGACGCGCACGTTGCGGCTCCCCCTGAGCAGCACCACCAGCAACACCTCCTTCGAATTGGCGGGCAGCGTGCGAGAGGTGGGCCGGCTCGGCCTCCAGTACAGCAACAGCGACACCGCCGCGCACGACAGCCTCTCCGGCGGCGGCTCGGTGACGTTCCGCAGTCGCTTTCCCACCGCGCCCTCCTCCATCACCCTCAGCCCTTACGCGTTCGCCGGAAGCTTCGTCGGCAATCCCACCGTCATGGTGCCGGACAGAGATGGCTTCGCCTTCTACACCCACCAAACCCTCCCAGGCCTCGCCTCGACGTACTGGTTCGGCTCGTACACCGCCGTCGCGTGAGGACTCCACCCATGGCTATTCACGAAGTCACCGCCGACGACGTGCTTCAACGCTGCGCCCGGTGCGGCAGAGGAAATCGCCTCTCCCTTGGCACCCTGGAGGTCGGCGTCGCGCGTCGCGAGGACGTGGACGACGGCCTCGTCCAGCTCCCGCCCTGTCCCGCCTGCTGCTCCACCGAGTTCCTCATCCGCGCGCCGGAGGGCGAGCCGGAGCATCCGGCGCCAGGCAGCTTCGGGCACCTGCACCAGCTCCTCGTCGGCCACCTCCACGCAGAGCTCGTCCAACGCGGGCGCCTGCACACGGGGCTCAAGCCCAAGGGAGGTGGCGCCAGCAAGGTGGTGGCGCGGCCCCTGTCTCAAGTGGCCCGCGAGCGCTGGTTTCCGCAGGGCCTGCACATCGAGGTGCCGCCCGGCGAACACCCCCGCGCCTCGGAAGAGGCCAGCTAATAGGCATACACCGCCAGCAAAACAGAGAGCACGCGCAGCCTGTCACGCCTCAAAGCGCCCCCGAACAACTCCCTTCTCGGCTTGCTATATCTCGCGAGCAGAGCGTGTATGTCTTCGCGCGTTCCCCACCGAGCGCCAGGGAGACACCCATGATTATCGGCACCGACACCACCTACCTCGGCAACGAAATCCCCGGGCTCAAAGGGAAGAAGGTCCGCATCTTCGCAGTGCTGCGCGGCGGCCTCCGCCCCGATGCCGACCCGGACGCGGACGACTACTACTTGGACAACGACGAGAAGCTGGCGCGCCTCGGGGGCGTCACGGCAGAGGACCGCATCGACGCAGCTCCCGTCCGCTTGGACGGCACCACCTCCTTCGTCCATGTCGACCCGCGCGCCATCGACCTGGAGTGCTTCACGCATCTGCGCAATCCCAGCGCACAATGACTTGCCATCCTCTCGAAACAGAGCGCGTATGCCTCACGCGCGCCACCCAACGGCGCACCAAGGAATGAAACAATGACACCCCGCAAGCCCCGCACCGCAAAGCCTGCCCGGGCGCCCGAGGGAATCCTCAAAGCCCAACTCGAGCGCATCTCGCAGAAGCATCTCCTCTTCGAAACCCTCAAAACACAACACGGAAGCATCGACTTCAAGGAAGTCGCAGCCTGGTGTGTGAGGGCCGCCCTCGAAGAGGCATACCAACTCGGCAAGGCCGCCAGCAGCGCCAGCAGCAAGTAGCGTCTCCTCTCACCAACCATGCCCCGCCCAGCGGGGCACCAGCGCATGAGGGCCGCCGGGCCGCCCTTGTGAATGGCAGACGTGTACCCACGGCCCGGAAAGGAGAACACTACCATGCCCCGCACCACCGCCCCGAAGTCGAAGAAGCTGGAGTCCATGAACCTGACGGAGCTGCGTGCCCGCTACCGCGAAGTGGTGGGCGAGGAGACGCGCACCCCCAACAAGAAGTACCTCATCCGCCGCATCGAGGAGGCCCTCGCCGCCCAGAAGCGGCGCAGCCCCACCCGCCGGGTGGCGGCCACTGCGCCCAGCGCTCCGCCCCCGGCGCCCGCGGCACAGGCCGACACGTCGGCAGAGGGTACGCAGCAGCCTGCCCGCCAACGCGAGCGCTTCGCCGGCATGTCGCCGCAGCAGTTGCAGGAGAAGTACCGCGAAGTCGTCGGGCGACCGACTGCCAGCAGTAATGTCAGCTACCTCCAGTGGAAAATTCGGGAGGCGGAGGCCGGACGCGTCCCAGTGGGGCCCCGTCCCGAGCGCGAGGTGAAGGTGCGCGAGGACGGCAAGCGCGTCATCCCCCTCTCCTTCGACGCGGAGGACCTGGCAGCCCTGGACAAGGCCTGGCGCGACGCGGGCATGCCGAGTCGGACGGAGTTCTTCCGACGCGCTATCCGCCACTATCTCGTCGATATGGGGGCACCGGAGGTCGCGGCCCTCTTCGCCCCGGCTGAGGAGTGAGGCCCGCCATGGCGACGAAGCAACAGGCCCCACAGTCCCTTGCTTCGAATGTTGCGGCCTTCGTTACAAGGGGCTGAACTACGTCCCTTCATGGGAACGGGAGACGCGGTTCAGCACTTTCTGAGCACAGGTGAGCACGACGCGCACTGCCGAGCCTGGCCAGGCGACCGCATTGAGAGGGAGCGGCGCGCGCATGAGGAGCTTCGCCAGTCCCTCGTGCAGGAGGTACAGCGACGCACGGCGGCATTGGGAGCCGATGAGCGACTCCGGGGCGTCGACATCGTCTCCCTCACCCGCCGCAAGGTGGAGCCCATGGTGCGAGGCCTCTTCCCCCGCGCGGAACAGGACGCCGTCCTCGCCGTCCTGGAACGCTCCGTCGTATTCGTCACTCCGGCCAACATCGTCCAAGTCCTGCTGAAGTCCTCCTGGCTGAATACCGCCTGGGACCTGGCCAACCTGTACCTCCTCGGCGTCGGCGCGGAGCTGCTGGGAGGGGACGCGCCCCGCATCCTTGGCCTCAGCGAACACACCACATGCTACGTCTCCCTCTCGTACTTCGACGAGGAGTCCCCCTTCGCCGACTTCCTCGTCCATGAGGCTGCCCACGTCTTCCACAACTGCAAGCGCCGCACGGCGGGCCTGCCCGAGACACGTCGGCGCAAGTGGCTCCTCGACATCGACTACCGGAAGCGCGAGACGTTCGCCTATGCCTGCGAGGCGTACAGCCGCATCCTCGAAACCGGCGGCAGCCGCCAGGCACGCATGGCGCTCGCCGACGACTACGTGGCCAGCGCAGCACCATGTGATGAGCGTGTCTCGCTGAGCGAGGTGGTGGAGTTCGTCCGGGAAGCCGCAGCGGCGCGGAATGGGTGGAAGCGCATCCTCGCCCGGTGCGCCCCTCCGACGAGCGCCGGCACACGTGCCTCCGTGACAGCGGCAACAGCAGCCCGGCGTCACGGGCCTGAAGACTTGGGAGGGCCACCCTCTCCCACGCGGTAGCTTCAGGGCCGTCCGTCCGATTCGACGGGGGCCAGTCGCCCGTCCCTCGTGACGCGCACCACGTGGGCGGGTGCAAAGGTGCCAGCCCGGCCACAGACGACTGCGTCGAGTCGCTGGTCCGTCGTCCCCACCACGAGGTCTCCCGCCTCATCCAGCGCGTATGCCATCGGCCCGCCTGGGAGAGTCACCCAAGGCGTGGCACGCCACCGCCCCTCGGACGCGTCGACACGCACCAGACTCCCCGCACCGCCAAACATGTGCGCGAGGCCCTCCACCACCACGACGGAGCCGTGCATCCGCACGACGTGCAGCGGGTTGGCATGGGGCTCCTCCAGCACCGTCACCCGCCCCGCTTCATGCACCTCCAGCGTGCCCCCAAACTCCCCGTCGTCCCACCCGACGAGGCAGGCCTCCCCCATGGCTTCGAGGACGGAGGCGGAGTCCCCTCCTGGCACGGATGCACACGGGCTCCCTGGTGGGGGCGCCTTCGGCTTGTCCCATTGCAACTGGACGGAGGCGTGCCCCTCGCGCAGCGTCCACTCCCCGTGGCGCCCTGGAATCGGAATGAGGCGGGCGCAGTCGATGGACTCCGCGGGCTGCACCTCCTGCCCGGAGAGCCCCTCCAGGGCCAACCTCGCGTGGCTCCGCGCCACCGGAGAGGCGTGCGTCGCCACCACCTGCTGGAACAGCGACACCAACTCCTCCGTATGCGCTCGGAAGGCGTAGCTACCCAGCGCATCAACCGCCGCGGCTTGGACTTCGCTGTGCGGCGCGTACACCGCCTGGCGCAGCGCTTCGAGGGCCGCCGGGTCTCCCACGCGCCCAAGGGCCTCTGCGGCCCGTGCGCGCTCCCACCCCTCCTTCCCCGTGGCGAGCAGCCGCAGCAGCGGCTCCGTCGCGACTGGCCGCGCCACAGGCCCCAGGTACGCAAGGCTCGTGAGTGCCCGGGCACGGCATTCAGGCACGGCGAGTTGCTGGAGGACGCCCGGCACCGCAGCAGGGCTCCCGAAGGCCACCAGCGCCTGCATCGCCACGGGTGTGAGGTGCGCATCCGCCCGCTGTAGCGCCCGCAGCGCCTCGGGCTCGCCCTTCGCCCCTTCGCGCGCGTGGGCCGCCAGCACGGACGCCACGTAGGCTGCGCGCGGGGTGCATCCGTCGAAAACTGCCTCGCAGCCTGGCGCAGGCGCCGACGGGCAGGACGTCCCGGGTGGGCGCCGCAGCGTGGGCGCCTCCAGCTCCCGCGCGAGGAGCGTCCGCAGGCGCGGGACGAAGGTCGCCGAGTACATGGAGGCGCGCCGGGAGAGGACGTGGCGCACCAGCACCAGCGTCTCCCAGTTCGACTCCGGGTCCTCCAGCACGTCCAACAGCACCGGGGCCAATGTCGGGCCGAGGCGCTCCAGCGCCGACGTGGGCGACTCCAGGAGGTGGCGCACAAGGGCTGGCCTTGCTCTCTCGTCATCGAGGGAGGAGAGCGCGTGCAGGGCCAGCCCATCGGGCTCCCTCTCATACGCCTCGATGAGCGCAGGCACGGCGCCCGTGGCCTTTCCCTCCATCTTCGCCAGCGCCTGGGCCGCACCGCCGCGGACGCGACGCTCTGGGTGCCGAAGCAGCGAAACCAGTCGAGGGACGACGTCCTCTCTCTCGCGCCCCAGTTTCCAGGCCGCACACGCCTGCTCCGGTGCCGGCCACTTCTCCCCGGTGTCGGGGCCGTGGGTTTCCTGCAGCAGCGCAAGGCACGCGTCAGTGCCCTCGCAGCAACCCTCCCACGTCATGACGTCGTCCCGCTTCCACGTGTGCCGGGCGCACCCCAACGCCAGCGCCACCACCGTACACACGAGCCCGGCCAACCACCGGGAGCCCCCGGACTTCACCACTCCCTCCATGTCATTGCCTCTCATTCTCCCCTCTCGGTGAAGGGACTTCGAAACCAACGCTCCTGCCAGTCACGCACCACCCAGCGAACGCGTGCCGTGCCCGACGGCCTTCACAACGCGCGTACCGGCCACCCAGTCGTGGAGGCATCGCCGCTCCTCTCCGACGATGAAGAGCGCATCCACGAGGCCGAACCAGACGCAGTAACCGCACAGCGCCATCGGGAGCGCGTTCCGCAGCAGGGCAATACGCCACACCTCCGCCGGAAGTCCGTCTCCTCGGACGACTCGAATTCCCAAGAGCCGCTTGCCGAGGCTCGCGCCAGTGCCTCGAATCAGGCTCGCCTGCACGAGCAACACGAGGAGCGCCGGGACGTAGACGGCTGGAGCCTTCATCGCCGCCTCGTCCGGCACGGCCAGGCATCGGAGGACGCCCAGGAGCAGGGACGGGAGCACGAGCGCGGCGCCATCGATAAGGCTGGCCGCGAGCCGGGCCCTGCGCGTCGCCAGCTCCGGAGCCGCATGAAGGCACCGAGAGCACAAGCCCGCACTGGACGAGGCACAGAAGGCACAGATGAAGGTGCCGCAACGAGTACAGGCCAGGGCGGCGGAGAAGCCAGGATGCTCGGAGCATGGGGACTCCGAAATCGATTCAAGGGCTTCGCGGAAGTCGGACATGGAGGGCCGCAGCACAGCTAGGCCCGCCCCAAGGCAGCAAGTTCCTTCGGCGAGAGATTCCCGCCCGCCCCAACAAACTCGACCCAACAGGTCCAGTATACTTGACCGTCACGGCACCACCCTGCCACCCATGGGTTACCTCGACGCCTGATTCCGCTGCCTGGAAGATCGTCCCGCTCAAGAAACGGGCCCTCGGAACGCACTGCCCCAGGGCGGTTCCTCCAGGGAGGTGCCCTGGTCCCAGCGGATGGCGTGCCCCTATCGCGCCCGCCCCTCGGCCGAGCTTCCAAGGTATTTACCGAGGCCGGGGACAGCCGCGCCAATGCCCGTGTGAAACCCCGCGTATTCTCGCAAGTATTTCGCACGCCTCCAGTGCGCTCGACCTCCAGACCAAACGGACTTGCTTCATCTGAAAGCAAGAGCGTGTATGTCTTTCGCGACAGGCAACCACGCCCCCGCAGAACGCGAGGACGTCGATGAAGATTAAAAGCACCACCGCCTTCCGAGCCTACACCACCATGCGCGCGAACCAGGCCAAGGCCACCAAGCGCTTCATGGTGAAGTCCGTGAACAAGGACGGTTCGATCAGCCGCATGGCGCCCACCAAGGCCGCCTGGCAGAACGACGCGTTCGAAGATGCCGACGCCGCCGAGGCCCGACGCGCGGAGATTGAGCGGCTCAATCCCAGCTCGCGCTTCGCGGTCGTCCCGCTCTGAAGCCCCTGGGGCCACGCAGGCAGGCGTAAGGCCCGCTGTGCTGTGCCTGCCCGGAGCGCACGGCTGCGGGATGCGCCTCCGCGGATGCGCGTGTACACGGCAAGACGGGCCGCTCCTACGACGCCGGCCGCACCCATCTCCACGTGGAGCGCTTCGAGACGTACTCCCACCGGGAGAGAGCCAACCGAGGCCCGTGGCGCTGGCGTTTGAGGTACCCGCGCGCCTGGCGCTCCACCGCGCCGCGCCAGCCGAGGCCAGCCTCGGGCGACCTCGCCGGGACAGGCACGGGGCCGAGCAGGTAGACGGCGCGCGCCGGCAGGTTCAGGTGTGCGTCGCGTCGACGCGCCTCTTCGATTCGGAGCGGGGAGCCCTCAGCCTCCAAGAGCAGTCCGAAGATGACGGCGTAGCGCGCCGCCTCCCGCGCCCAGGCCGCGTGCGGTGGCGCGTGTCCCTCGTCGATGAGCAGGGAGCGCTCCCGACGAGGGCCCTCTTTCACGTCCAACGGGGCCGCCAGGAGGCAAGAACGGTACTCCCGTCGCCGAGTTGTCCGAGCAGGTACATGGTGCCGTCCAGGGTGTACCCGGACAGAGAGAGGGTATCACCGAAGAGGCGGGTGCCCTCGTCAGGGTGCTGCACCTCCACCAGCCAGGGCTGGCGCAGCAGGGCGGGTGGCGTGTCGGGGAGCGCGTGGAGAGCCGTCACTGCGGCGTGGCGTGACGCCGCGCCTTCTTCGCTTCCGCCATGTCGGACACCGTACCTGCCTCTTCGTTGGTGTCCACTGAACCGGATAACGCCCATCCCCCCTTGGGCCATCGAACGGCCCCGCCAGTGCATCTTGGATGGATACGCGCCGCTGGCTCATCTCTCGAAGGTCCTCATAGCCGCTTGGGTGTTATCAGGGCCCAGTGCGCGTCAACGCATCAAGGATGCCGGGGAGGGCCGCGTAATCGCTATATGGAAGCACCTGGACGTTGTAGTCGCGAAGATAGCGATCGCTGTCCGTGTCACTCGGATCCTTCAACAATGCGTAGTGGCGGCGAGCTGCGGAGTTGAACACATCCGCATTCCACTTGAGCACCAGATCGATATCGAACGGGTCATTCATCCCATAGCCGACGAAGAAGACCATGTACTCTTGGAGCAGGTGGCGCAGTACCGATTGATAGCCCTTATCGGAGCGGACCCGGTCGTACTCGCGCTCGGTAATTACCACGGTGTCGTATCGCTCGGCGGTCCCGTGGAACTTGAACAGGACGCGGCGCCCTGCCTTCAGATCATTGAGCACTCGATCGGCTTCCCTCCAGGTGTACGGTTGCCGACGTGGTGTCTCCCCAAGTTCCTCGATGAGCGGGTCATAGTTGGTGGTCAGGATCGCACCGATACCAAGGCGGGCGATGACGTTGTGGACAACGCCCGGGGCTGCATCAGGGGGCCGGAAGATGTCGTTGAGCGCGTCCTGGTACCCGCGGTCCAGCGCGGTGACCAGGGAGCCCAGCTCCGCGAGCATAACCTCAAGACGCATCTTCTTCGTGAACTGGACGCGCTTGGCCGCGATGATCTCCGCGTCGAGCACTCCCTGACGCTCACATTCATCCAGGAAACGATGGGGAAGCTGAAGCCATTTGGGGAAATTTCCCCGGACGCCCTCGCTCAATGAGAGCCCAGAGCCGATGCAGAGGGCCAGTTTCTTGGAACGATAGGCGTCAAGAAGGGGCGGCGGAAAGGAGAAGGTCATGGGATTTGGAATTACCGGCGAAGTCGCCCTCGTGGAATCAACAGGTGTCCTGGCGACCGAGGAACCTGTCTCAAGGATCCAGACGTTTCCCCTCACGTCTCCTGCACAGACGAAATCTGGCCCGATAGCCACCGTCAGGAATCCATTGAAGCCGTGGAGGGTATAAAGGCACTGCCCGGAGCGGAGATCCCATACCTTGAGCGTCCCGTCCTCGGAGGCGGATACCACGCGCCGCCCATCAGGCGTCACCGCGCAACCCCGCACCTTGTCCTCGTGGCCCTTGAGCGTGGCCACCTCCCGCCCCGTCTCCACCTCCCACACCTTGAGGGTCCCGTCCTCGGAGGCGGACACCACGCGCCCCCCGTCCGGCGTCACCGCGCAGCAAGTCACTTCGCCCTCGTGGCCTTTGAGCGTGGCCACCTCCCGCCCCGTCTCCACCTCCCACACCTTGAGCGTCCCGTCCTCGGAGGCGGACACCACGCGCCGTCCGTCCGGAGTCACTGCGCAGCCATTCACCCAGCTCTCGTGGCCCTTGAGAGTGGCCACTTCCTGCCCCGTCTCCAACTCCCACACCTTGAGCGTCCCGTCCGCAGAGGCGGACACTACGTGCCGCCCGTCCGGCGTCACCGCGCAGCCATTCACCCAGTCCTCGTGGCCTTTGAGCGTGGCCACCTCCCGCCCCGTCTCCACCTCCCAAACCTTGAGCGTCTTGTCCTCGGAGGCGGACACCACGTGCCGCCCATCAGGCGTCACCGCGCAACCCCGCACCTTGTCCTCGTGGCCCTTGAGCACGGCCACCTCCTGCCCCGTCTTCACCTCCCACACCTTGAGCGTCCCGTCCTCTGAGGCGGACACCACGTGCCGCCCGTCCGGCGTCACCGAGCAGCCATTCACCCAGCTCTCGTGGCCCTTGAGAGTGGCCACCTCCTGCCCCGTCTTCACCTCCCACACCTTGAGTGTCTTGTCACCAGAGGCGGACACCACGCGCCGTCCGTCCGGCGTCACCGCGCAGCCATTGACCCAGTCCCAGTGGCCCTCCAGCGTGGCCACCTCCTGCCACGTCTCCAACTCCCACAGCTTCAACGTTCCGTCGTCGGAGGTGGACACCACGCTTCGTCCGTCCGGCGTCACCGCGCAGCCACGCACCTTACCCTTGTGGCCCTTGAGCGTGGCCACCTCCCGCCCCGTCTTCACCTCCCACACCTTGAGCGTCTTGTCCTCGGAGGCGGACACCACGTGCCGCCCATCGGGCGTCACCGCGCAACCCCGCACCTTGTCCTCGTGGCCCTTGAGCACGGCCACCTCCCGCCCCGTCTTCACCTCCCAGACCCTCAGCGTCTTATCCACGGAGGTGGACACCACATGCAGCCCATCCGGTGTCACCACGCAGCCACGCACCCTGCCCTCGTGGCCCTTGAGCGTGGCCACCTCCCGCCCCGTCTTCACCTCCCACACCTTGAGCGTCCCGTCGTCGGAGGCGGATACCACACGCCCCCCGTCCGGCGTCACCACGCAGCAAGTCACTTCGCCCTCGTGGCCCTTGAGCGTGGCCACCTCCTGCCCCGTCTCCACCTGCCACACCTTGAGCGTCCTGTCCCCGGAGGTGGACACCACGCTTCGTCCGTCCGGCGTCACCGCGCAGCCGGTCACTTCGCCCTCGTGGCCCTTGAGAGTGGCAACCTCCCGCCCCGTTTCCACCTCCCACACCTTCAACGTTCCGTCCGCAGAGGCCGACAACACGTACCGCCCGTCCGGTGTTACCACGCAGCCATTCACCCCGTCCTTGTGGCCCTCCAACGTCCGCTCGTGCGCCCCGGCCCGTACGGGATGCCTCAGCCGCAGTTCGGGCATCCCATCTGGAAACCCCAACTCCTTCTCAAGCCGCTCCCTCTCCCATCCCCCACAGCGAAGCCAGTTGTAGACATGCAAGGGCAGCGCCTTCGCATCCCTCTTCAAGACATGCGAGCCCGCCTGGATGGCACGCAGGAGCGCCCTCGCCAACTCCTGCTCGGGCTCAGGCACCTCCACCACGGCGCTCTTCAGAGCCTCTTCCACGGACAGCACTCCGGCCTCGTGGCACCGCTTCTCCAAGTAGCCCATGTCCGTGTACAGCTTGCGTGCCTGCTCCCACTGCTCCGCTTTCAGCAAGTGCGTCACGCCATGGCGCAGCGCATAGCTCTTGCGAAAGCCTCTCTCGCCCCAGGCCACGGGCCACTGACAGAGCTTCCCGGCCATTCGCGAGTGCAGCACCTTCGCCCGCTCAGCACCCAGCTTTGTCAGGACGAACCTTCGAAAGGACTCGTGGAAGGGCCGCCACGCCTTCTCGTTGCGCCCAGGTGCCACCTCTTCCAGCAGGAACGAGCGCGCCACCCGGAGGAATCGATCGGGCTCACCCATCGCCCGCCAGCCGGCCACGTCCGACAAGATCGACCGCGGCAGCGCGTCACGCGCCACGGCCATCACCCCCAGGCCTTCCTCCGCCAGGCCCCGGAGTTCCGGAGCCAGCTTCTGGATGCGCTCCCAACTCTCGTCGAGCAGCGCCTCAAGCCCTCGCGGAAGAAGCTCCGCCTGCCTCTTCTCCACGGGCTGGGTCTCCAGCCACTCCGCCAGCTTCACCGAGTAGAGGATGTTTCCCTCGGCCCGCTGGAGGACCTCCTCCACGAACCCCTGAGCCAGCGGAGGGTTGAACCGGGAGGTGGCTCGCTCCTGTGCCCAGTACTCGCGCACCACCTGCCGGTTCGAGCGCGCCCACCGTTCGTCATCCAAGTCGATCGTGCGCAGGCCGTCCCGTGCTTCTAGCCAGCTCAAATGGGGGTAGGTGGGGCGTGAGGCACAGAGCACCTTCACACCGGGCGGCAGCGTAGGCGGCAGAAAGCCCGACAATGGATTGGAGCCGTCCGCGTCTTCCTCCACCTCATCGAGCCCATCGACCATCAGCACCAGATGTCCCTGGCGCGGCCCCAGCACCTGGGACACTTTCACCAGCAGCTTGGTCAAGCGCGACTCGGGGCGTGCCTCTGAATCCACCAACTCCGGGTGGAGACTCTCTGTCTGCGCCGCCAGGTTGCGCTTCACCACTTCGGGCCGATCCCGATCCTCCACGCCGTGCTGCAGGAAATGATGGGGGACGCGCTGCCCGGCGGCTTCGCGCCGTCTCAGCCACTCGGTCATGAGCGCGCTCTTGCCCAAGCCGGGTCCTCCCTTGACCAGCACCCAGCCACGAGAGGTCCCCCCCAGAAGGAGCGCATCCAGCTCCGTCAGCACATCCTCACGGCCGAGCAGCGAGCCATGGCGCCCTCGCTCCAGCTCGAAGTCGATGATCTCGGTCGCCGGGGCCATGGTCCAGGATCTCCAATGCGAAGCGCGGCCTGGGAGGCCTCACGTGTTCGGTGTCGTGGCGGGAGCGGTCCATGCTCTCGCCAGCAGGGCCACGCCGCCGGACGCCAGACCGATCCGCTCTTCGGTGACGCGCAGCAGCCCGTATCCTCGAAGGAGCCGCACACGCGACTCAACCCAGGCCGCCTCCCGCCCGCCCAACGCCCATGCCAGATCTTCCCGGCTCAGCGGCTTGCCCGGCTCGGCGAAGTCCGCGACGGCCCGCAATACCTCTGCGGCCCCTTCATGAGACTGCAGAGGAGTCCAGAGCAACTCGCGCGCAGCCTGACTGAAGGTGCTGCCCTGCCAGGCCTGCTCCACGTGCGCGAGTTCGAAGCGCCGCCGCCGCCCCCCAGCGCACGCAAGTAATACTGCCAAGGCACGGCATAGGTGGAACAAGAGGGTCGGGTTGCCGCTCGCCAGGAAAGCGAGCCGGTCATAGCTTCCCGGAACCTCCGCCTCGATGCCGACCCACCCCAGCATCACCCGCGCCTGCTCTCGGAGCGAGGCGGCGGAGCGGGGTGGTAATTCGATGACGCGGAACATGCCAGCGGCGCTGCGCTCGATCATCTCCCGTGCCTCGGAGCGGACCGCGACGAGCACCGCAGGCGCTGGGTTCTGGCTGGTCCGTGCCCAGTGAAGCTCCCGCGTCATCCCCCGCACCGCATCCGCGCTCAAGCGATCGACGCCGTCGATCAGAAGCACGCGCGCCTGTGGCAACTCCCCCTCCTTGCTGGCCTCGACGATCGCCGATTCCGGAGACTGCGCGGCCAGTTCGGCGAGCAGGGTGCTCTTGCCCATTCCGGGGGCCGCCACCAGCAGCGTGGGCTGCTCAGCCAGGAGGAGCCCCCCGGGCAGATCCTGGCGCTCCCAGCGTGTGGACTCGTCGACTATCACCGTATCGAAGGCACGATCCAGGGGGAGCTGGCGCCCCAGTTGCGCGAGCAGCCTGGACCGGCGGCGGGTGTGATCATGCAGCACCGCGAAGACGTCCTGGAGGCGCAGGTGCAGGGTGTTGTCGGCGGGGTCCGGCGGACCGCGGACGACTCGGACGACGAGCTCACCGGCAGGGACAGCCGGCGACGCTTGCGCTTGGCTTGGCAGCCAGAGCGGAATGCCTTTCGGCCATCGGCGCCGGCCAAAGGCATGGAACCCGGGCGCGCTGAGATCATCGACGTGGATCACCGTTCCGGCCGCGGAGGCTTCCGTCCGGAGCACCTCGCACTCCAGCACCGCCGCCAGGGCCTGAAGCAGGGCAGCCCGCTCGGGCTCGCCTTCCTCCTTCCCCACCGCCTTGAGCGCCTTGAGCAGCCTCCAGGCTGCCTCATCGGACGCATCAGGGACATACCTCTCGAAGCCTGGTGGAATTAGTCCGTCTCCGAAGAAGCAGTCCACCACGCCATCCAGGGGCTCCGTCGAGTAGGGCCAGATGGGGGGAGAGGGGACGCTGACCGCCGGTGGACGGTCCGCACTGGGCCCCGCCTCGATGGCAGCCGCAGCGGCTTCGAGCGCGCCCAGGCGGAGCGCCTGCGCGACGTTGGCCTTCCACTCCTCGAACATCTGGCCATTCAGCGCGGGCGGACGTGCTGTCTCCCCGAGTCGGCGCTCCAATTCTCGCACCTGCTTGAACTCCGCCTCGGTCACCTGCTGCTCAAGGGGCTTCAGCCGTGAGCGTCCCTCCCGCAGCCGCCTCGATCCCAGTTTCAGAATGGCCTCTGCTTCAACGCGGACACCGAGCCGCTGGGCGCGCTCCGAGAGCCCGGCGAGTGTTCCACGCAGCTCTTCAATGGCCGCGGCGGTGACCCGCTCCACCTGGGCCTCCAAGTCCTTGACGAGGGAGGCCTCCACATGGGTCAGGAAGGCCTCGTCCTGAAGCAGCAGCGCGGCCAGTTCGAACTCGCCCTGCTGGACGAGCGCCCCGATGACGTCCGCGTGCCTCATCGGGCGCGCCAGCGTGGCGCCACACGCTCGGATCACGGTATGTGCATCTTCGACATCGGCAAAGACCGCGAGCCACGACTCGGGGCCCTGCCGGGTCAACGGCCATGCGGCGAGCAGGTCGGCGAGCTTCACGATTCCTCCGCGCTGAAGAGCGGTTCGAGACGGGCCAGCGCGAAGCGCCGCACGGGCTCGGCCAACGGGTCGAGGGTGCCGGGCTCCACACCGAGCCCCGCCAGCTCACGCTTGAGCGTCCCGCTGGCCTTCAGCACCCGAGCCTCTGGAGCCGTCACCCCGGGGGGCACCGCCAGCTCCACCCAGCTCCGAGCCGACTTGAGCATGATCTGGAGCCGCTTCAGGCAGGAGGGGCGCTTGCGATCAGTGATTTGATGGTTGTGCTCATCCCGCTCCTCATAGCTGGCATCGTCCATGAGGCGCTCGACGTCCATCCCTGCCTCATCGAGCTGGGCAATGTACTGCCCGAGTCCAGCGGGGTCGTCCCCTGACAGCCCCCCCCGCATCCTCCCCAGCAGATAGTCGGGCCTTTGCAGCCGTTCCCACGTGTGCTCACCCAGTGGGAACCGAAACCCGATGTTCTCCGCAGACTCCAGCGCGCGGACGAATTCCGCGCGGGCCTGGTCGATCTTCTCCCGCCGCTGCTTCTGCCCCGCACTCCGCCGGAGCAGGGCCATCGGGAGGGGCTGAAGCGCCTCGGCATAGTAGGTCCGCGCGGCCTGGGCCCATGAGCGGAAGCTCGCAGGAAGCCGTGCCTCCAGGCTTCGCAGGAGTTTCAGGTCGTCGAAGCGCCCCTGCTCCAGCGCGGAGACCAGCACCAGCAATGCGACGGCCTGAGCCTGCCCGGCCCGCATCACCTCCGCCGCTGGCAGGCTCACGGCGGGCAGCGTGGGAGCCTGCACGGACACCGCGAACCGCGCCAACCATGCTTCGAGGCCGAGCTTCCCCTGGTCCGGCTCGGGCATCAGGAGCGCGCTCCCGATGAAATCCGTCTGTCTCCACTGGTACTCGGCAAGCCAGCACCGCCACCGCCTCCCGCCCTCACTATCCAGTTCGGCGGCGCTGGCAATGGCGGCGCCCGCAGCGCGAGCGAGCAACGGCTCAGCGATACGCGCCTGCTCCAGTACCTCAAGCTCATTCCAGGGTGCCTCCCTAGTGCCGAACCACCTCAGCAGCAATTCACCGGGGTCATCGGTGCCTCGCAGCTCACGGAACAGCGGCTGGAGCGGAGGAGGCACGGGGTGCTCGAGAGCGGGCACGAGCGCGCTCTTGGTCCGTGCGGCTAGCGGCGCGAACTCCTGAGGCCAGTGGTGGCTCAGCACCTGGAGAACCTTGTCCACCACCGCGGGCTCGTGGATGCAGACGCTGATCTCCGCCCGTTCGCGCCGCCCCGAAGCTCCCTCGTAGTCGCCCCCATAGGAGAGGAAGTTGAAGCTCCCGATGGTGACCTCGTCATCCGACACCAGGATCTTGGCATGGCTTCGGGCCTCGGTCAGGAAGAAGCGATCGGGGTAATCCTGGGCCAGCGGGACGAGGCGTGCGGCGGGACCGTCCGCCATGTCCGTCGCTCCCTCCCGGCGGTAGACGAGGGCACAGGAGGCCCCCCCCGCCAGACGCGTGCGCAGATGCCGCGCGAAACGATCGGTGACGACATCTGCACTCAACTTATCGGACAGGATCGCCAGCCGCCGCTCGGTACTCCGCAGGCTCCTCCAGAGCGCCTCGCGGTGCTCCCGGTCAACAACCAGCTCAGCGCCATGCCGGTGCTGGAGGCTGAGCGTCTGAAGTTTCTCGTGCACCGCGGACCACTCCGTCGCCCAGAAACGAATGGCCGGCGACGCTCCCACTGCGTCTCCTTGGATCGCCCTGGGCTCCGGCACGTCCGGAGGCAGCGGCACGACCAGCTCAGGCTGCTCCACCGCCCCCAGTTCGTCCGGCAACAACAGCAGGCGCTGACTCTGGCGATAGTCCGGGAAGGCGGCCCGGGCCCAGTCCAGCAGGGAGAGCACGGCCGCCGGTGCCCTACCGGGCGAGCTGCCCTCGATCAACACCCCCATCTCCAGGCTGTCCCGATGGGTAGGCGGATCAAGGAAGTTGTAGCTGGTGACCAACGCCTGATGGGCGTCGCGGATCACGAACTTCGCATGCAGCGTGCTGGAGCGAAGCGTGAAGAGAAACCGGCCGGGGTGGCGCTCGGCGAGGTCCACCAGAGCGTTGCGGACATTGAGGTCCAGCGTCGAGTCCGCCTGGATGCCCCACAGTAGGAAGATCTGGACTCCCCGAGCGAGAGCTCGCTGGATCAGGTCGAACCAGCTCTCGTTGCCCCCAGGCAGCGGCGCCAGGAGCGCCTCAAGCCGGACCCAGGGGTTGCCCAGGAGCAGTTGGGTCTCGGCCTGGAGCAACAATCCGCGAATCACTTTCTCGTGATCCTCGTAGCCCTCGACGGCACGGACAGCCGCCTCCTTCCGGGCCTGAGCCCGGATGTCGTCTGTGGCCTCTCTGTACATCTGCACGAGCTGGGCGTGGCGTTGCTTGAGCACACCGGGATCCGTGGACTCCAGGCTCTGCACCGTCCGGCCCAGGCGATGTAGCGAGGAGACGCGGGAAAAAGGCTCATCCTCCCTGGCCTCCTTTCCGAACGCCTCGCGGAAGCGCTTGAAGAAGATCTGGTCGGGAAGGCGCTCGGCCAGGCTCGACAGGCTGCGCGCGATGGCCTTGCGCACGGGGGGTGGCACCTGCGGCGCATCGACGATGTCGAAGATCAGCCGCTCCGAGTCGCTGTCCTGGGAGATGTCGACCACGAGAGGAAGAAACCGGCGTTGCTGCACCAGCGCGTCGCCGCCGCGGGCTTCCACAAGCAGCTGGTCTGGCTCCACCCAGGCTTCCTGGGCTACCAGCGGTCGGCCGAGCATTCGGGCGTTCCGTTCGATCTCACGCTGAACCGCATCCAGGAGTTCTCCCCGCGTGACGCGCTCCAGAGCGAGGCCAGACTGCAGCGTCGGGACGAGCGAGCTTTCAGGCCCGAAGGGGGTCTGCCGCCCGATGTGCGGCAGTACCGCGCCCGAGACCATCTCCTGAATCAAAGGAACAACCTCAAGGTTGTTCTCTGCGGTGGCCAGCGTCTCCAGCTTACCGCTCTCGTGCGCCTTCTTCGCCTCTCCCGCCAACTGGACCTTGGTCTCCGTCGCGAGGACGACGACATAGCCCTTCAGCCAGAAGTCGTAGATCAGATCCAACACGGGCCGGAGGCCGATCCCCATAACCTGGGAGAGCGCCGCCACCTCATCGAGACCGGCGCCAATTGCCTTGAGAGCCACCAGCTCAATGGGGGTCAGCATGTTGGAGTTGGCGACCACCCGGGCCCGCGCACCAAAGGAGATGCAGGGGATCAGGATCTCTTGCGCTCTCAGCTTCTTCACGAGTCCCTCTCCGCGCTCAGCACCTTCGCCGCCGACACGACCGCGCCCTGGCGCCGGATCTCCGTGATGATGGTGCTCCAGAACTGGATGTCCTTCCGCTCTGGATTCAAGATCGCCTGCTGCTCGAAGTGCGACAGCCGGCCCACGATGATGAGGAGCTTGCGGGCTCGAGACAACAGGACGTTCACCCGGTTGGGCGAGACGAGATAGCCGATGTTCGTCTCGGGTCGCTTCTCGTCACGCTGGACTGAGCGGACCAGCGAGACCACCACCACGTCCGCCTCGCGGCCCTGGAAGCTGTCGACGGTGTGCAGATGAGGGATCGCCCAGTCCGGCAGACCCGCCCGCAACATCAGATCCTCCTTCTGCGCGCTGTAGGGCGTCAGCAGCGCGAAGGCGTCATCTCGTGCATCCCGCCCGCCTGTCACCGGCACGGGCGACATCTGCGCCAGCAGGTGCTTGATCACCCGGGCCTCCCCCTCGTTCTTCCAGGCGCGCTGGTCGTTCGTGTCCTCCACGTCTTGCGTGTCGAGCCAGAGCAGGGCCCGGCCCCGGAGGAAGGATGGCCGGGTCAGGGCATGAGGCAGCGCGGTCCCCGGGGCCGATTTCAACCACCCCTCCGGATAGAGCTTGCGCTCTCCAGAGGCGGGATCGATGCGCTCGCAATAGAAGGCCTGCGAGACGATCCGGCAGATATCCGGATGCATCCGGAACTGGAGATCGAGCTCATCGAGTGGCTCGGTCAGGCGGGACGAGCGCGGGCGCGCCTCCCGGCGGTCGGAGCGGTTGTCGAACAAGCTGCCGAAGAGCCGGAAGACGTCCATGTAGGCCGTGCGCCGATCTCCGTGCAGCCGCAGCTCATCGACGTCACTGCGCTGGCAGGCCTCCAGGAAGCCCTGGACCGAGAGTTCGTCGAACGCCGGCAGTTGGAAGTGGTCTCCAATCAGGGTCCACCGCAGCCCACGGACCAGAGGCTGTGCCAGCTCCGTGGGCCATGCGCGCGCCGCCTCTTCGACGATGACCCAGTCGTACAGCCCGCTGGTCCCTCCCGTGGAGACGTTGCGCTCCGTGCAGGCCCCCGTGGTGGCGAAGACAAGGTTGGCGCCGCGGCGAATGCGGTCCCGGATCTCCAACTCGACCCGGGGAGCCTGGCTCATCCAGTCGGACACTAGCGCCTTGAGTGGCTCATCCAGGGCACGGCCGTCGGGCAGCTTGTGTTCGTCCAGGGCCTTCCGGCAGGCGCGCTTGATCCTATCCACGGTGTCGGTGGCCTGCCGCTCTGGCAGCAGGGCCTCCATGCGGGGGTGGAGCTTCTCCTCAGCCACCGCGAAGTTCGAGGCCACCCGCACGGCCACCACGTCCTGCTTCTCCTTGCGGCAGCGGTCTAGGATCCGCAGGGCGAGGTTGTCCAGGGCGTAGTGGGACTGGCTGCTGATGAGGACTCGCTGACTCGGATCGGAGCGCAGGTGGGCTGAGACGGCGACGGAGGCGACCGTGGTCTTCCCCGTTCCGGGCGGGCCATGCAGACCATAGAAGGGCTCGCTGCTGAGCATGTCCTTGACGATGTCGGGGCTGCGCCCACTCAGATCGCTGCCAACATTGCTCCACCGCGCGCGAATGCCCTTGATGGCTGTCGGGCTGTGGAGCTGATGCAGAAGCGAGCGCGCCCGCAGCAGTTCCTGGACGGCATCCTCCTGCCGGACGAGCTGCGAGTAGCTGCCCTGGTCTTCGTCGGGACGGATCCAGCCGTTGTCCGGAAAACTCTGGTTTTCGCCCAGCAGCTGCACCTGCACGGTGTCGTCATCCAGCCGCCGCTTGAACACCGCCTTGGCGATGGGGCCCGCTCGGAAGTCTGGGGTGCCCCCGGCATCCCCGTAGATCGCCAGCGGCACGGTTCCCTCGCCGTCCAGGCTCTCGAGCAACCGCCCCATCGGCGTCCGCACCTCCCGGAAGTAGAGGGATCGGAGTGCGTCATTGAACTGGAGCCTGCGGTCACGTGTCGTGTCCAGGCGCAGATCCGCCACATTCCCCGAGCGCTGAAGCACCTCGAAGGGAAAGACGCGAGCATCCAGCTCGCAGTGCCTGAAAGCGATGAGGAAGGACAGCGCGTCGTCCATCACCGTCATCCACTCCGGCGTGGAGCGCTCGAACTCGATGGACTGCAGCAGGGGCTTCCACGTCCGCCCCTCGGCCCGAACTTGGTCCAGTTCCAGGGCGCGCTTCACCCACACCGGGAGGAACCGCAGCTCGCCAGGGATTCCTCTGCGAAGCGGCGTCTCGCTCAGGCGCCAGCCTCGCCGCTGGTGGATCACGTACTTGATGAGGAGCAGCTTCTCGACTCGCCGGTCCTCGCGGCTATAGGCGGGGCCCGGCTCGACGTAGAAGTCGCAGAACCAGTACGCCTGCTTCCCAACGAGGACATACTTGGCTGCGCGCAGGGAGCGAAGCTCCTGCTCGGTCTGCGCCCGCCTGTACCCGCTGAAGCCCTCTGGGCAGTACAGCACCTCCGCCCCACGGAGCTCGTCCTCCAAGAATCCGCGGAGCTGCTCGCGCCCCTCGTCACCCATCGGATCCTGGTCAACCCACCCCCACTTGTAGAGCGTCTTCTTGCTCTCGTCGGGCATGAAGCCCACGTAGAACACGCCGGGCTCGGACACCTGGGAAATGCTCGCCACCAGCCGTCCGTAGTCCTGGGTGAGATCACGCAGGACGGCGAAGATGCTGGGGCGGTCCCGGGGCTCCCAGGCCAACATGTCTCGGAGCAGTGCCGCCAGTGGCCGCGGCAGCCGGGGGTCCTGCAGCCGCGCGCGCATGTACTCGTTGAACTTGCGGACCGACCCCAGGCTCCGCTCCAGCCCGGACCAGGCGACCCGGTCCTGCTCGAATGACCGATCCTGCGAGGAGTAGGCCTTCACGAGCCAGCACCAAGCGAGAACGCCCAGGGCATAGACATCGGCGCGGTCGCTCTCGAAGGAGCCCGAGGGATCGTCCTCGAAGAGCCACTGCGCACGCTCGGGTGGGCAGTAGGGCAAGGTCTCGTCCGAGGAGCCGAGATAGAGGCGGCGCAAGGCGTCTGCGGGCAGCCGCTCGCCCCCCAGTTGGCGTCGCACGAGGTTGCTGACCATCGCGCTCATCTCGAAGCGAGAGAGACGAAGCCCGAAGCGGACATCCCGGGTGCCAGGGTCCTCCCCGTCCTCGATGTACTCGATGGAGTCGGGGTGGAGATTGCGATGGGTGAGGCCCTGCTCGTGAAGCAGGCTCAGGCCATGGGCGAGCAGCGCCAGTTGGCGCAGGGCCTGCTCGCGGTTGCTCGCTACGTATGCCATCGCGCCTTCGTCCGACAAGCGGTAGCGCGCCGCTTCCGTGATGACGAAGGCCAGATCGCTCTCGTCGACGTACGCTCCGCCCAGGATGAGGGGCAACACGGGGTGCTGGCGGGCCGACACGCGCAGGAGCGCGCGGACCTCGCGAGTCCACAAGGCTCCGCCAATGGTGGCGATTCCCTTGTAGACCTGAAGACTCACGCGCTGACTGTCCGGATCGAGCAGCGTGAAGCGGTACAAGGTGTCCGGGATGACGATCTCCCCAGGCTCCTCCGACATCTGCCGGTACCGCCCATAAAGTGCGTTGGGGCCACAGAAGAGACGTTCAATCTCCTCCGTGATCTCAGGCGCTGGGGCCAGCGACTTACCCATGAGCTACTCCCACCCACATGCGGAGCGCCAGCTCGCGATCCGACCTACCTTGGGCTCCGCGCAAGAGCGCCTCCGATGGTGAAAAACCGAGACCTCATTATGCCTGTGCCTACTCCAAATTCCGCCGTTGCGTCATGGGTACGTCAAGTCCGCTTCGCAGCGGGTAAAGGCGAGTGAGCGCGGCGCGCGACGCCATCGATTTCCTGTGCCGGCGAAGGGAACCGGAAACACCGAGGGTACTGCGCAACCTCAAAATTCGAGCTCCGGCCCCCGCCTGCTTGAACGTCCGAGGCTTCGAGGAAGTGGCGGAGGTGAGCGCCTGGCCGAGCTGGGCGCCTGCCCCGGTCGAGGGACTGCGTCCCAAGCCGTGCCAGATCGTCCTCACCGCGGCGGAGGAGCAGCCTCGACTTGTGCCGTTGGACAAAGAGCCCGCGTGAAGCCCAGAGGTGATGCTCGCCATGCACAGTCCCGAGCACGACGCCGTCGGCAGACGTCACCTATCGCCAGCGCCCACTCAACGGAGGTTATTCGGCTCAGCCACAGTGGAACGGCCCGCGCTACCGCCGCTGCAGGCAGGGCGTTACTCACGAGGCCACCAGCGCACGGCCTCGAGCAAGCCTCCCACCGGAATGCAGGGCCGGGATCGCTTCAGGCAGGGCGCTCGCTGGAGGAGCGGACACGCAGGAGTCGGTGGCGCCGCCCCACGGTGCTGCATGAAGTCCCACATGGCCACCCCCCCATGCGACATCTCCCCACACCTTCCTCCAATGAAGGATTCTGGACGCCATCCCCAATTCGCGATAGTCGGGAGCAGCCGCACCGAAGTTTGCGGACACTCAATCGGACCCCGAATTTTCCCGACTTCACCTAACCCCAGGATGTTCCTCGTGTTTTCCGTCGCAGTCTCTGGAGAGAAGGCCGAGAACAAGTTCGCGCAGGGCTTCAGTCGGGGAGCTGAACGAAGGGCCCTACCAACCGGTAGGGCCCTTTTGTTTTATATGGGCCTCGCGATGAAAATCGCGGGGCCTTCGTGCTTAAGCCCCTGAATCACAAGGGATTCTGGCTCGCGGTGACGAAGAGGGCCCTCTCGGCTCTCCACCCCGCAGACCGAGATGCCCCCTCTCCCCCGCCGCCGATTGGGCTCTCTGAAGCGCTCTTTCGCCCGTTTTGGGGAGAGAGAGGCCGAGAGTGGTTAACAGTTTTGTTAACCACCGCAGGCAGCCGATTCTGACAATCCAGGGCTTTCGATGTCGTACCTTCCAGGGTTGCGTCATTTCCCTCTTTCAAAAGGCCGAAATAGGCCACCTGTTAACCGAGAGAGCGAAAAAGGGCTCGCCGTTACTTGGTATTCTCGATTTCGTCGCGCGGCGCAGACTCTCCAAGACGACTCTCAGAACCTCTTGGCCGAGTCCCCGGCACGCCCCCCTGCCCCACCTCTCTGCTCTTGCCCGCGCGCCGTAGTGGCTCCGGCTGGGCAAGGACGGACGGACCGAGGATGCGCCCGCGTTCGCCCTCTCCTGTGCGGAGCCGTCCAGAAGCCCGCGCAGAAGCCCGCCTCGACCTCCCTACGACGGCCCGCTGATCCGCGGAGGTGAGGCTGCCCTTCCACCCACGAGGAGCTGCGCGTGACCAAGCACCGGCTGCCTGGGCAAGACGGCATGGGTTTCCGCCCAGTTTTCTAGCAAATCGCGGACTGCTATCTTCGCCGTTTTTTCCAGCACACGGAGGGGACATCCATGGCGGAAGGAAGCCTGCTGAACCTCGTCACCTTCGGATTCGCCGGTCGGTATGAGGCAGCGGCCACCCGGGCGGAGGGCGCGAGCAACGCGCTTCGTGCCCTCGAACTTGAGGCACGAGGCCAGGACAGCGCAATCAGGAACGACTCAGAACAGTGTGTCGCCGATGGGGAGCAGCCACTTCATCCAGTCTTGCGCGACAGGCAGTAGACGGTCTCTCCTGGGGCCGCGTGCATCGTTTCCAGCACGAGCCCATACGCGCGTAGCAGGTCGTGATCCCCGTCGACACGGTACGAGTGATAGCGGCATGGCACGCCATTCATCAGCTCGTCGTCGACGAAGCCGTGGCCGGCGCCCGAGGTGAAGAGGAACTCGGCGCCAGGGCCCAATGCCATCGCGATATTGGCAATCGCATGTTCGTGATCTTCGTGGCGCAGGTGGAACGCCCCACACACTGGACTGTCTCCCTTTGGAGGTAACGCGCCGCAAAGTTGTCCTGCATACGCACTTCCAGGGGGACCCTCCTTCGAGTAGCTATGGTTAATAGGAGTAGGCTCAATCCGCGGTGCGGGCAGGACACCCTAACATCGAAGCACTTGGGACCAAGGAGAGAGTAGGAATCTACCCCCAGGGGTTAAATTCACCCCTCCCTTTAGGGCATCTGTGTTCCTTATTGACGTGAATCTTTAGAGTAGTTACCGCAGGGAACTGGACGCCCATCTGGCGAGCAAGCACTACCCCCATTCGCTGTTCAGGTTGGAACATGACCGTTAACCCGATTCAGCGACCCGCAAACCCGGCGCCGCTGCCTGCCCCCCAGAACCCAACCTGGGATGCTGCACATGGCTTCGCGCAGGCTACACATCAGAACCTTCAGGATATGGTGAAGGTTGCGGACGCGAAAGCCACCACACTAGCGACACTTCAGGCTCTTGTTCTTGCGTTCGTCGGTGGCGAACTAGCTGCCACGGCCGCCAGATGCGTTCAAAAGATTCAATCAGTTGCGGCTCTCCCGGGAGCTGGTTGGCTAGTGACGTTCCTTTGGACTGCAGGCGTCTTCATTTTGGCGCTCGCCATTTCGATCTGCTTAGCGGTGGCGGTCCTCTACCCGCGACTGAGCTTCACCGAGAACAAGTACCCCCCACCAAGTGGGGCTCCAGGGGTGATGTGGATTGACAGGCTTCTTCGTTATGCTTGGCCGTCTGAAAAGCTACCCCAGAGACTCCAACCGTCCCTCGGAAGTCCAGATGAATACGTCAATCTGCTTGGCACTCTGTCCCTGGAGGCTCAAGCCGCCGACTACGCATTTGAAAACCTAAAGATTGCCCGGCTCGTTAGCGGCAAGTTCTATTGGCTCAAATTGGCGCTCCTAGCCTTTCTCGTAGCACTGGGGTTAGCGCTCATTACTATCTTCACCTGGGTCCGAGCTTTGGCGGTTCTTGGCCCCCCGACGTAGTTCCTGGAGACAGCCATGGCATGGAGTCGAGCAGCGGCGCGCGCCCGGATGATGGATTCGTACGAGCAGATGGACGACATTGACCTGCGGCCTCTGGTACGAGAAATGGACCTTGAGAATCTCGGCCTGAGCCAGGCCCGGACGGTAACGGGCGTGCACGTCTATCTCGACGTCGCCAACTTTCAGAGCTTGCTCGAGGCGCGACGCGAGAATACCGCCGAACTCAAGAAGCTTCTTCGCCACCTCACCGTCTTTCAGCGACAGGTCGAGCGGTTGTTCAGGCAGCAGGACGGCGCCGCCGTCCGGGTACACTTTCAGGGTGCGCGGCTCCACTTCATCGTCTTCAAGCCTTACGACACCGAGGAAGGGGCAACGCTCACTCGCTTGGTAAAGGCCGTCACGCTGGTCGGGCAGATGCGCCAACTGGCGGACTTGATTCAGGTCCACACAGACATCCACTTCGAGTTTGAGGCCGGCGTAGACACTGGTGAGGCAATCGCCACGATGAACGCGCGGGCTAAACGTCGCCAGTTGCTGTTTGTTGGCCGCCCGGCGAATGAAGCCGCTAAGGCTCTGACGGGCAAACCCAGCGATCCCGGAGAAGAGCGGCTCGCCGCCGGAGCGGCCCCCTTCGCGAAGCAACTGCCCTCCGCGGCTGCTCGAGAGAAACTGCCAACCAGCTTCGAGGCCGACGTAGAGGAGGACATTGAGGCTCATCCCTTGGAAAGCCTGGACATCACCGACGTTCGAGCACCTATTGACTACGGGGCACTGGGCAAGAAGGTGGCGCGGTTAGAGGAGGCCATAACATTCTTCGGGGACCTATCCGGCTTCACGAGCTATGTCGCCAGCCTCTCTACCGAAGATGAAAAGAAGGAAGCGCTGCGACTCCTTCATGTCCTGCGCTCGGAGATGCAGGCCGTCGTTGCTGACTACGACGGCGACTTCATCCAGTTCCAGGGCGACCGAGTCCAAGCCCTCCTGTACGAGGCGCGCACTTCTGGGCGGTTCAAAAGCAAAGCCGTTGAGACGGCCGCCGCCCTATGCTCCGCCGTCGACCTTGCCAAGGAACTCTTTCCGGCTCTGGCAACGCTGGACGTGTCCTGTGGAGCGGATGTCGGGAAGATTCTTGTTGGCCGTGTGGGGTTGCGCGATGACAAGGAGGTAACTGTCCTCGGCCGCTCCATCCCGTGTGCCTCCGAGTTGCAGGACGGCGCTGGTGACGGCCACACCGCCATCAGCGTACGTTTGTGGGAGGGCATCGAGAAATCGCTTCAGGGCTTCTTTTCGCTGAAGAAGGAGCGCTACGTGGCAGACTTCGACCTTGAGCGCATCGAAGCGGAAGAGGCGGCCAAAGCATACGACTCGGGAGGAAGAGTGGTTGTTGGTGGAACGCTCTCGGACGGCCTGCGTGTGACGCCAACAGCAACCGGCGGCATCCGACCGGCCCGTTCATGGGGAGAGTAACAGCTTGGGCGCCCAGTCCCCTCCTCCCTCCTCCCTAAACGTGTCTGCTGCTTTCTCGTCACGCCCTATTGAGTGGGAGCGGCAAGTTCAGGCGTTCTTGTCGAGCGCCCCTGGCTTCGTTCTCACAGAGGATGGTCATATCGAAGGGACTGCCTGGGTGGAGGGCCCGTGCCAGCGGAGATACTCGTTCGCCTTGCGGATTGAAGTCCCCTTGAGCTTCCCCGATCCAAATGCTCATCCAGTTGTGGCGGTGCTGCGGCATGACCTAGGCATCAAGTTGGTAATCGACGCGCACACCTATTCGGATGGGAAACTCTGTGTGCAGTATTCAGATAGTGGCGACATCAACTATCGGCGTGAGGGGCTGCGTGGATACATGCAACATGTAGCTGTTCACCTTCACCGGATCGTTCTCTTCAAGCATCTAGGGCGGTGGCCGGGACCTGCGCTTGCGCACGGACTCGCGGGCATCGAGCAACTCTACCGCTCCAAACTGAAACAATCCGTCCACCGCTTCCTTGAGGAGGAGGTAGCTCTGCCGTCAAAGAACTCCCCATGCCCATGCGGCTCTAAAGCCCGCTTCCAGCGATGTTGCCGGAATGTGGTTCGCGAAGGACGCGGAAGGCTCGCAGAAATACGATCATTGTTAGCACGCGCTGCAGCGTCACGGCCCAGCTCACCTGCAAAGCACTAAGAATACCGCGGCACTCGCTCAAAGATCAATCAAATGCCATCACCACAGGAACTCACACGCCGACTCGCCGACCTATTACGCGACCCTCGGGAAACTCTAGAGGTAGAACTTAAGGGCTGGCTCGACATTACAAACAACCAAGAACACCGAGCTACACTGGCAAAGGCCATAATCGCCATAGCAAATCACGGCGGCGGATTCGTCATCATTGGATTCAAGAACAGTGAAGACGGTGTCACTGAAGCGCAGGGACGACCAGCGACCTTGGTCACTTATACGCCCGACACCGTCAACTCCGTCGTAAACTACTTTATCGATCCGACCTTCCATTGCGACATGCAGATAGTCACGCGGCCTGGAACCGAGCTGACGTATCCAGTCATTACCATACCCGGCGGACATCAAGCACCCATTAAGGCGAAGCGCAGCGGCCCAGGAGGCCAGGGAATTCAACTAAATACATACTACGTTCGCCGACCAGGCCCGCAGAGCGAACAACCACAGACCGGCCGAGAATGGGACACACTAATCCACCGCTGCATTTCCAATGCTCGCGACAATTTGCTCGATCGTTTCCGCTCGATTCTTGCCGGCGGCGCCTCTACGCCTGTCGAAACAGATTTGGATCGCGCAGCACATTGGCTTGACAATTCACTCGCTCGCTGGCGAAAGGTAACAGAACCGCTGCCGCCGGATCACACTGCACGACTCCAGCACGGACGGTATGCAGTTGGATATCAGATCATCGGCGACATTCGACCAAGACAGGGGACTGCGCTGCTCGAAACTTTACAACGTGGCGTTGTAAAGCATACCGGGTGGCCCCCGTTCTGGGTTCCAACGAAGCCGGAAATCGCACCATATCCATTCGAAGGCAATGCGGAGTGCTGGCTCGGTCGGAATCGTGAGGGGCGAGACCCTGCGCATTCAGACTTCTGGCGTGCATCACCGCAAGGCCAGTTCTTTCTCATTCGCGGATATGAGGAAGACGGCTGGAAGAACAGTCACACATCGCCCGGCACTGCTTTCGATATTACGCTCCCAACATGGCGCACTGGAGAAATCCTGTTGCACGCAGCAAGCATGGCTCAGCAGTTTGAAGATTCGCAGGCGCAAATCATTTTCATTGCTGAGTGGACTGGACTAACCAATCGTGAACTAGTCTCATTTGGGAACCGCCGCCGGCCGCTGTTTGAAAGCTACCGTGCTCGGCAGGACCTTTATCGCACAAGCATCGCTGTCCAGGCCGACCAGATCAGCGACACGCTTCCGGAACTGGTCGACCGAATCGTTCGACCTCTTTATGAGCTGTTCGATTTCTTTCCGCTACCTGCAACGCTCGTTACTGAAGAGTTGATGGAGCTTCGAGGAACCCGTCGACGCTAAGACGCCTGCGCCAAGCCCGTCGAAGCGCCTCAGCGAGAAGTCCGCAGCGGACGGGTCAAAGTTGTACAGCACATAGTCAAGGCCTCCGCCCCCTACGTCTGGGAAAAAAGTGTCGAGAGGGCGAGTACCTATTTGCCTCGAGTCTTGCCTTCGGGCATTGTCCTAGGCGTGCTTCGTAAGGGCCCGCTCACAATTTACTTCGCCCTGAGAGGCGTTCCCACCCCGGGAAATCGGTCTCCAGGCGCAGAAATCAGCTAAGTAGTTTCTGAGCGTCCCTAAGGGCCCGAGCGGAGGCTACCTGTCCGGATCTTGAGCGCGGAGGCCGATTTTCCGACTTCGGAGCACCTACCAAGGTTGGGTAATTGGTGCTCGGGCCCTAAGCGAGTACTCCAACAGCGACTCGCGCGACTGCATGTACCGGCGCGCGCGGAGGAAGGGCAGCCAGACGCGCTTTCCCACGTGAAGAAACCCTGGGACGGAGAACGCCCCAGGATTGTCATCGTGTCAGCAGCAGAAATTAATCTGACGCTCAGTAGAATGTATCGAGCAATGCATCAATGCGCTGCCGAAGCGCTTGTCGAGGGAGCGTCCCAGACGGGCCAGTCTTCTCTCGTAGAGCTTTCAATGCAGTCAAGAGTGATGGGTCCTTCTCATTGAGTCTATCGAGCGTATCGTCCGAAACGAGCTGCTGGTATTCCCACACCAGAGGCACAACCTCAGGTTCGTCCTCCAGATAGGGAGGGGAGCATATCCCTCCCCTTGAGTCTGGGATGAGATGCTGCGCTGGCCACGAGAGCATCCAGCCGTAATGACGGTCGTCAATGCAAAGCAAATCAAGCGATGGCGCAATGTTGATGCGCAGGCGGTGACCCTCTGAAGTGAGCTCCTCATAGAAGCAGATGAGCGCTGAGCCGTCAGGCGCCATGTGTCGTGCACCCGTTTCATCGAAAGAAAATGACTCGTGTTCGCGAAGGCGCAACAGCCCGGGCGTAGCGGGGCACTCCTTCCAAGCCGCGATGTCTCCCCGATTCAAGTTCCGCTCTGGTACCTTGAGAATAATTGTCTCAAGTAGAAGCGTGTCCTTGTCGAACCGAAACTCGTCGCTCCAGTCGAAGGTGCTGCCTAGCGTGCGCGCGAGGTGGGCGTCGTAGCCCGGCGATGAGGGAAACGGACCCACGTTGAGCGCGTCAATCGTCCAACCAGGCAGCGTAGCGAGGGTGCGGCCAGGGACCACATCCACGGCACGACCCGAGAACAAACGAAGAGTGGTGTTATTCATGGGGAACTGTCCGGAGAGGGCCATATCTGGGTCGCCGCGGGGATGCTCTGCTTGTTTGGAGGGACTGGAATCGTACCTCCCGTAATCATCTCGTGGGTGACCGGTGCCCCCATATCTGTGGGCGCACCTCCAAGTGCTCGCGCTCCAGACTCAGCTTTGATGCCGCTGGGACCATAGCCGGTGATAACCTGGCCCTGGCCACTTCCCGGTCCCTCGACTACCACGATGTCACCGCCTTGCCGGTAGATGAGCTTGCCTACTCGTCCGGATGACTCGTAGATGGCATCGGGGTTGCGCAAAATCTCAAGCACGCGCGCCTCACCGAAATGTGCATGGTACCTGCCTGCGCGCCGAAAGGTACCATCCGCCGCTCTCTCTCGAACTTGTTCGAGCACACGCAGAACACGCGGGTTTGCAACAGCCACACTTCCGGGAGTTCCTCTAGCTCCATTCGCATTCGGAGCGGTACCCGGCCCTGGGGGCCGGGCCACAGACATCCAAGCATTGCGTGCCTTGGGCACGTTGCCCCGAGCCTCGTAGAGCGCCGCCGCGGCGAACTCTCCTCCCTCGGCCACCAGAAGCCCCGCGTCCCGGCTAGCCTGAATGTACCTGACCAGGTCGCGCATGGCCTCGCCGCCCAGTCGCTCCTCGAGTCGCCCCAGAACCGTCTTCAACGCCTCCAGGTCCAATGCTGGCAGGGGCATACGCCGACCGGTTCTTGCAGCCTCGGACAGGTAACGCGCCCCTTTGCCCCCCGCGTACATGGCCACCATCAGCGCTGCAGGCGCCAACTCGCGCGTGGCCTGCTCGTACTTGCCCCGGGCCAGCGAGTACGCTCCGTGTCCCGTTCCCGCCGCCAGATGGTAGAAGCCCAGCGGCACGCCGAACGTCAGGTGGTCGAAGCTCCCGAGCGCTGTACTTCCTGGCGCGTAGTGCCGCTCTGCCAGCGCTTTCCCCACTTCATCGAGAGCATCCTGGTAGGGCGGTGGCAGCTGTGCGCGTTTCGCCCAGAGATTCTGGCCCCGAGCCCCATCGCTCGCCGGGCTGCTGGAGAGGATGTCCCTGCCGGCTCTCCCCAAGCCTCGGAGCACGTCACTCGCTCGCTCGCCTCGCTCCGGGTACTCCCCCAGTGGCAGTCCCCGCCGTTGCAGCTCCTCTTGGACGACAGCCATCTGCCCTAGCGTCTCGCCCAACTGCTTCTCCTGGGCCAGCAGCCGCAGCACCTCTCGCAGCTCATCATCGAAGGAGGAGTGGATAACGAAGAGGGCGAACACCTCGGTATAGGGGAGGCCGTACTTCTCGGAGGCGGTGACGAGGAAGGCCGCGCGCTTCCGGTTGAGGACTTCCGAGGCCTTCGCGTCCAGCGGCCCCAGGGCGCCTAGCCGGACGGCACTCCAGTCGGAGAGGGACTCCACCAGCCGCGGCATGTGCACCGTGCGCTGCAAGGCGACGAAGGCCGCGGGGGAGGTACACCCGAAGAAGGGCGCCAGCACCTCCTCCTCCGAGTCCAGGTGTGGCCAGCCGGAAGGCAGCTCGCCGCACACGGCGGCAATGGCATGAGACGCCCGCAGAGGCGTCATCTCCCCCCACCCCGCTCCTTGCCCCTGGGTAGCGGGGGAGCGGCGGTACATCGGCGTGTCGTCCTCCAGTCCGGACGAGCTTTCCGGAAGGCTCGCGGTGGCGGCGGCCCTCACTCGCTGCGAGGGAGTGAAGCCCAAGGCGTGCGAGAACGTCGCGTCGTGGCCGACCCGAGGAGAGTGCAGCGAAGCGCAGCCAGTTGAAAGAAGGGCGGCGGTCAGCCACAGGCCCACCCACCGAAGCAGCCGAGTCTCAGCGCGCATTGTCCACCCCCATGCCCAGCGAGAAGAAGCTGCCCGGGCGCAGCGGGCCCTCTGGTGTCGGGTAGAGCAAGGTGCCCCCCTGCCCCAGCGCATATAGCCCTCCACCGAGGAAGCGCCAGCGCACCTCTCCTGCTGCGAGGTAGCGTGTGCCGGGCTGACGCGCCCCCACCGCGACTCCCTGCACGGACACTTCCAGGCTGCGCTGGAAGAGCTGCAGCCCGAGGCGCCCGTCCACGTCCACTCTGCCCCAATTGAAGGCCTCCACGCCCAGGGTGAGGAGCAGATGCCGCTGCACCACCTCGCCCAGCCCCACCGCATCCCAGCCCAGCAGCAGCTCGCCGTAGGCCGAGTACCCCTCGCGGAACGCGACGTCCGCCAATGGCTGGCCGGCGGTGCCCGCCGCCTGGAAGCGCGCGAGCTCGTAGTCCGGGCCGAAGTAACCCTGCCGGAAGCCGCCGTGCTGACGGCGCACTTCTAGCCGCGCGCGCAAGTCCAGCGTGGGTGACACCGCGTCCACACCCGCGCCGGCCACCGCGCCCCACGCACCGCCCTCGCCCGGGCGCCCGCCCCACCCGGCGAATACCTGCGCTTCGAAGCCACTCAGGCTGTCTCGTCGCGACACCACGACGACGGTGCCGTCCAGGTGTGCCAGCGTCACCGGCTTCGACGTGCCACCCGCCCGTCCCCAGTCATGCACCGCGGACACCGCCAGCGCATAGTGCCCAGGACGCCGGGGCCGTCCGAAGAGGACATGCTGCACGTCCAGCGCGACTTCCGCGCCCATGAGACGGGCACCCAGGATGTCCGAGGTGAAGGCCTCCGTGTACAGCGGGCCCGCGGTGCCCGTCAGCACGACTCCCGCCGGGTGGTAGTCCGGGTTGCTCCGGTTGGAGTAGTGACGCACCAAGTGCCCGGACAGGAGGCTGTACTTATCGAGTGCACCTCCCCACAGTGCGACCCGGGACGATTCATTCCCCAGTCGGAAGAAGCGCACCACCTGGCCCCAGTCGGACAGCGTGTCCCAGTCCTCCTTCCGCACCGGGCCTCCACCCTCAGCGCCGCCCCATAACCGCAGTCGCACAGGCGCGCCCAGGTTGAAGCCCAGCTTCGGGCCGCCGTCGGCCACAAATGTCGGCTCCATCTGGAGGAAGCCCTCTTCCTCACCGACGCCGTGCCGTGGCTGCAGCGTCAGCGTCATGGCCTCCATCCGCAACAGGTACTTCCATCGACGGGGTGTCGAAGCGGGCGCGAACGACTCGGGCTCGGCCTCGCCGTCTTCTGACTCGGGCGGCGCATCGGCGTCGGGCTCGAGAATGAGCGTCTCCTCCGAGTCCCCGCCGGCAGCGGTGTCGGACTCCTGTGCCCAGCCCATCCCGGGCAACAACAATGGCAGCACCAACATCGCGACCCAACATCGACTCCTGGACATGCGCACCTCCTATGCAACTCCCCGTGCAGTCGGAAGGACGAAGTTTCCCCGACAGGTCCGACAGGGCGCCGGGCCACGGGTAGATGCATTGCACTGAGGACATCACCGACACCTTGACCGCGCTTGGTCATGGGCAGACGTGCCACGTCACGGCGCCAGGAAGGCTTGGCAAACGCGAAGAGGGATGACTGAGGAAGGGCTCCTCAGCGACCGTCAGGCACGCAGCCCGACGAAGCGCAGACTGCTACTCGGCGCACGGCTTCCGCCAGTACGCGCCTCACGCGGCACCGCAGGGGCCTCTGCGCAGCGCGAGAGCCCAACGCCTACTTCGATGCGGAGCTATGAAGGTGGGTCAAGTGCGTCGCCCTTTGGGCGCTCTCCGCAACCACCAAGGAAGCGCGCAGTCGCGCGCCTGCACTCCAGCACAGTGGGGAACACGTCGCATCCAGGGAACGCCAGAATGGACTACACCAATATGTATAGTCCATTGGACCTTATGTTGGCATTCGGCACGAACCCCAATGCCGGAAACCCACGAGAGGGCTTGGAGGCAGTGCGCGATAAGGTTAAGGGAAGGTAACGTTGCCCAGGGTGACGGTGCGGCGCCCATCCGCGTCCCAAAGCTTCAGCGTAAAGGGGCCTTGAGGGGCCTCGGATGCTGCCTCAGCCTCTACCACCACGCGCTGGCCATCCGCGCCCGGGGCAACAGGGCCGGACTGCCAGACTTGAAGTACCTTCAGCTCCTCGTTGGCCTTGCCACGGAGCATTGCCCCCGCAGCAGTCCATGGCTGAGCGTCGCCAACGTGAAGGAGGGTGACCTCAACAGCCACCCTACTGGCTGTGCGGTATGCATAGACAGCGTATTTGGCTGCTGCCCCTCCCGGGGCCTGGGTTACCCCCTTGGTCACGTCGATAAAGTCAACGCCTCGCTTACTGAGGACGTCTGTCGAGATGAGTCCCGTCAGCCCATCAGGAGCACTCCGCTCCGCGCGCAGGCGAGCATTCTCCTCTCGGCATTGCTCAGCCTCGATGCGCGCTTGGCGGACTTCCTCCTGGTACGTCTCGACGCTCCTCTTGCGCCGATAGACCTCGATGAGCGCTTCTGACCGTGCAGGATGCGCGACCAAGACAAACGTCGCACTCGCCGGGGCCGCACCATCCTGAAAGCGCACCGTCAACTTGAGCCGGTCTCCCGCATTGAATCGCTCTGAAGGAACCAAGCGCAGCAACGTACTGAGGCCGGCATCCAGGACCGAGAAGCGCTCGCGCCCCTCGAGCGTCACCCCCTCTCGGCTCACCTCCGAATCGAAGATGAACACCGTCGAGAGTCCTGGGCTCACCGCTACTTCAGCCACGGGCTGAGCATCATCCGAGACCAGCTCGATTCGGCGAACGCTCAGCCCCACGGTGGATGCGGGCGACTGCGCCAGAGCCACCCCCTCTCCCGCGAGGAGGAGGAAAAGCAGCACGGCCGACACTGAATGATGCACGCGACGTTTCTCCTCGACCAAGCCAGCAGCAACGCCGCTGGCGACTCATGAGCGTCTGCCAAACAGCGGCATGTCATTCAAACTCACTCACCGCCTTGACCAAAACGGCAGAGTACACGCGTGCCTTTCCGGTATCCCCTCCGCCGCCCTCTATCTCCAACCCGCGGTTGCCAGAGGTGTCCAGCCCCTCCAAGCACACGGGGAAGCTCTCTCCGCGAAATCGCACTCGAGTCAGTCGGACATAGACGCGGTCGGCGATGACGAGTCGCCCAGACAGAGTGGCCTTGTCCGAGCCCAGGACGATCTGTGCAGTGCCTTCCCTCACCGTTACGTATTTTTGCTCTCCCCGGACGAAGCTCGCCGCCTCCTCCCGGCCCCCAATCTTCATGCCCAGCTTCCTCATGCCCTCCACAGCTCCTGCCGGGCACGGCTCGGGCTCCGGAGCAGGGCGCACCTGGGGGCCCGAACAAGCCAGCGCGCCGCAGAGGGCCGTCGTCGCCAGGGCACTGCTGACGCTCCTCGTGGCCTTCTTGGCAGGCACCGGCGGGGAGGAAGGGGTGTCACTCTTCGTCGTCGTCACGGTTGCAGTCACCTCGGGAAGCGTCGCAGGGGAAGCGACGGCCGCAGGTGTTGCCTCCGGCCCGGTGGGAGCTGCGGCCTGGCCAGCTTGAGGTTTCTTTGCATATGCCGCTACTTCTTGGCTGGGGTCAGCCTGCGGCTGCGGCGAGGCCGTCCGCAGTGAGAAGTACGCCCCAGACGCGAGGGCCATGGCCAGCAGCCCCGTGCCCAGCACGCGTCCCATCCTGAGTCGCGCGAGGAACGAGCGCCGCTCCACGTCGACGACGAGGGCCACAGGCGCCCCTTGCTGCGCGGCGTCCGCCTCCATTGCGGCTTCCGCCCCCACTCCGGCATCGAGCGCCAAGCCCGACCCCTGAGCTTCCACAGGCCGAATGGCCGCAGGCACCAGCGGGGCCTGGGGCTGCAAGGCCGCGGGCGGGCCTTCGCCCGGCAGCTCCGGCCCGGGCGCCTTGCCACGGCGCATCTGGCGCAGGGGCCGCTTCGCCCACCGAGCGAAGCCTTCCACCTTGCCCTCATTCTCCGTGGTGGCCGAGTTCGGGCCATACGTGTCGAACAAGGGGGTGTCCCACGCCTCGCCTTCCGCCCCGGGCAGCAGCTCCTCCAGGGCCGCACAGACGGCGCTCGCGGAGGGACGTGCAGCAGGCTCCTTCTCCAACAACCGCATGCACAGCTGACTCAGCCGCTCCGGGACGAAGCGGTTGACGAGGTGAGGGGGCACAGGCGACTTGCCCATGACGCCCTCGACGTACTCCGCGTCCGTCCCAGCGTCGAAGGGCAGCCTCGCAGTGAGGAGGCGGTAGAGGACGGTGCCCAGGGCCCACATGTCGTCCGAGGGGACGGACACGTAACGGGCGCCCGACTGCTGTCCCAGGTGCTTCCTCATGAAGAGCCAGGCCTCGGGGGGCCGGTACTCCATCGTCCCGGGCGGCAACATGAACTGGGTGACGCCGGGGGCGCCCTTGTAGTCCCCAATCCCGTAGTCCACCAGCACCGCCAGGCCGTCCGCGTCGCGCACCATGACGTTGGCGTCCTTCACGTCTCGGTGCACCACTCCCGCCTCGTGCGAGGCCGCCAGCGCCCGCGCCATGTCGAGCGTCACCTTCGCCACCTGCCGGGCCGAGGGGTTCTCCTCCTTCACCCACGCGCTCAGCTTCCGTCCCTCCACGTACTCCATGGCAATCAGGGCGAAGTCGCGCTCCCCGGCCTGCCAGTAGGAGAAGCCGCGAATGCCCACCACGTTGGGGTGCTTCAAGAGCAAGAGGATGGAGATTTCCTTCTCTACCCGCCCCTCCACGCGCTGCCGCTCAACGAGTTTCAAGGCGCAGGGCTGCCCGTCATTCGTCGCGAGGTACACGGTGCCGAAGCCGCCTCGGTCCAGGTGCCTCACCACCGTGTAGCCCTTCACCACGTCCCCGGGAGACAGCACGGCCGGGGGGCCGTTGTCCCTCATGGCGACGTCCTCCTGGAGACTGTGTAGGACAGCAGGACTGCGGCCACGCGCATGCAGCTCCCTCCCCGACGCCGGCCCACGGTACCAGAAGCCCGGGGAAATCGCGCGAAGTCTTCCCCCACCTCCAAACACCAGCCACAGAGGCACCAAGCCACACTATAAGGTGAAGTCAATTAGACTCTCATGTACAACTTGCTTGGAATGTACATCCACCCTGATGCCCGTGGCTTCGCCCCTCCGAAGGAGCCCTCCCGTCCTTTGCCTGGCATCGTCGGCGGCACCCTGCGCGCGGCCCGCCTTCGGGCTGGCCTGAAGCAGACAGAGGTGGCCCACCTCATCAACATCTCCCCCGTCGTCTACAGCCGGATGGAGCGCGGCCGAGTACTCCCCAGCCTCCCGACGCTGTACCGTCTGTGCGCCGCCCTCCGCACTACGCCCAACGAGGTACTGGACTACCCCTCCTCACTGCCACCGGACGTCGTCGCTGCCGCCAAGGAGGCCCTGCTGCGCCGTGTGCGCCAGCTGGACGCACACCAGGCGCTCGCCCTCATCCGACTCCTGCCGGGCGTGCGCTGAGGGAGTCATACTGCCTTGACAACTCGAAACTCAGGTATACTCCATTACACCTATGAACCAACAGCTTGCAACGCACCTGGGCGCCATCGTCCGCCTCGCTCGGGAGCAGATGAGTCTGACGCAAGTCCAAGTCGCGGACCGCGTGGGGCTGAACTCTGTCGTCTACAGCAGAATCGAACGCGGGCACATGATTCCCAGCGTCGAGACGATGAAGAAGCTGTGCATCGAGTTGATGGTCTCCCCGGAGGACTTGATGGGCCTCACCGAATCCTCGAGCGGCGGGGCACGGGCTCGCCCGGAGGACGACACCAACTTGCGCCGGCTCATCTTCGTCGCACGGAAGCTCGACGAGGGGAAGTTGGACGCCCTCGTCCACGTCGCCACCGAGCTGGCCCGCTGAAGCAGCGCCCCGAAGGCACCCGCCCCTCCAGCGCCAGGCGGATTGCGGCCGGTGCTCCGGCGTCTCCGCGCAGAGCGCAGAGCCGACGTGCAGGGCCCCATGCCTCGGGCCCCTGTACCGGAGCACTCGCCCGCAGCCCGAGCGGTCCCTAAACCGAAGATCGTGATTCGCGAACGGCTGCAGGTCGAGCCACACCCGCTCGCTCCGCGCCCGCTTGCTCTACGACTCCACCGGGGATTCGGTCACCGCGTCACGGGCCGAATCCCCGGTGTCGTTTCAAGGCGAAGGTCCTTGCGTGAATCGCGCGAATGCTTCGCTCACGGGAACTCCACGATGAAGATGTTCGCGGCGCCCAGGTTGGCACTGTCGGTGTTGACGGTCACTCCAGCGCCGCCGCCGGCCACCGCTTCCCAGTACTTGGGGTAGCCGGGAGTGGGTGTGCCCAGGACCACGCCGTCGCCAGCGTCGATGGTGGTGAGACCCGTGCCCGTCATCTTCCACATGCGGAAGGTCTGCCAGGTGCCGGGCGCCATGGACTGGGAGTCCACCGTCGAGCCGCCGCCGTTCGTGGCCTGGATGAAGTTGCCATTGATGGTCTGGAGTTGGACGAGGTCGCCGGTCTTCAGCTCATTGCCGTCCAGGTCCACCAACTGGAACCGCTCCCAGGGCCCCACGGCGACGCGATTGGCGTTCACGATGCCACCGCCGCCGCCCTCGGCCACCACGTAGTGGCCGGTCGAGGCACGAAGGGCGATGGTCCTCGGGGCGTAGATTCGCGTCATGGTCACCACATCGAGCGTGCTCAGCGCATTGCGCTGCCCGATGGACTGTCCACCCCGGGCCTCGATGGTAGGCCGACCGTTCTTCGAGCCCTGCATCGGGCCGTAGTGCATGATGGACCCGTAGTCATAACCAAAATAATCATCATCCTCGTTGTTGTGCTGCGTGAAGTGGGCCGCCGCGCCTGCCACCATGTTCTCCCACCGGATGATGACGTAGGTGTCTCGGTCCTGCCGGTTGTGCTCGTGGTCGAGCCCCAGGACGTGTCCAAGTTCATGGATGATGGTGCCGGTGCTGCAGCTGCCATCCAGCCACGTTCCCTGCTCCCCACCCTGGCGCCCATAACTGGAATAACACCCGGTACCTGACTGGATGCGAAGATAGTCAGGGTATTGCGCCGCGTTGCTCGCCGTGCGGAGCACGAACCGGATGTGGGTCCGGCCATGCCAGTGATTGATGGCGTCCTGGATTCGATTCTGGTTCGCGACGCCCGAGTCGATGATGTAGGGCACCACGGCGTTGGGCCAGCGGGAGTTCGGGTCGGTCTTGACGAGGCCCTGGGCTCGGGGGCCCGAAGACGCCAGTCCCAGGGCCTTCACCTCGCGCATGCGCGCCTCCATCTGCTTCACCGTTCCCAGGACCATGTCGCCCTCGTGGATGGCCAGGCCATCCACCTCGGCATAGGTCACCTGGACGTACTTCTCCCTCTCCACGTTCCAGACATAGCCCTCGCGAAGCGGGGCCTCCGCCGGCACTCGGGCCATCTCCGGGTCCAGGCTGGGACTCGGCGCCAGGTTCTCCTCACCACAGGCGGTGAGCAGCAAGCTCGGAATGAAAAGCACAGCCAACGCCGACCTTGAGAGGTTTCGGGGCATGGTGTCTCCACTTCTCGTGAGGGTTTCGCGGCGGGTGTATAACAGAGTGCGCTTAATGCTATTGCAAGGATTCGACGTCGCTCCTCTGTCACGGACTGGGTCAGAACTGACAAGCCTGCGCTGCGGGTCAGATTCCGGATGTCAAGACTTGAAGTCTGATGGCCCGCACTCCGCTCACCACCACCAGGCACCTCCGACAGGTGAGCGGGGAGCCATTCTTCACAGCCCACCGAGGCAACGCCGCTCGCTCCGCGCCTGATTGCTCCACGACCTGTTCGAGAATCGCGAACCTCGGTCTAGCGATGGCGGAGCGCCTCCCCGTCCGAAGAAGGAGGCACCCCGCTACGCCTACGCCGCACCGCGCTCCGCCAACTCCTCATTCAAGTCGGCGAGCTGCGCCTCCAGGGCTTTCTTTCTCAGTCGGAGGCGGCCGACATCGTCCAGCCCCGCCTCCTCGTCGACACGCCGCTCCCTCGGAGGCGTAGGCTCCAAGTCCTCACGCACCTCCACCGTGAGGACGTCGCCCGCGCGGATGTCGTTGACGTAACACCACTTCAGGTGCTCTCGGTACTCCCTGCCCACGGAGCCCCCCACATGGAGGTCCACCTCCGGGTTGTCGCGCGTCTCATCATCAGGGCGGCGCACCCACGTCAGAATGGTGGAGAGGACACCGAAGTCCGACACCCCCGCGGTGGCGAGGTGTTGGCCATTGCGCAGTACGCGAAAGCAGAGCATCGGCGGCCTACTCCTTCTTCGGGAGCCCCAGCTCGTGCTTCTCCAGCCCCTCCGGGTAGAGGCCGGCCTCGCCGAACTCCACCACGTCGCGCAGCACCCCGCCCTCGGACACGACACGGGCTGCCTCCTTGGCGGCCTCCGCGCGCCCGTAGGGCTCGCGCAGTTGGGCGTTGGCGACACCCCGCAGCGAATCCCTCATGTCCGCCGCCGTCGCGAAGCGCTCCTCGGGGTTGAGGCGCAGGGCCATGTGCAGCACCGCCTTGAGGTCCTCGTTGAGGTGGCCCACGGCCTTCTCGACGACGTCCGGAGTGAATGTCTCCATGAGGGCCTGCATCTGCTGCAGCGGCAGTGAGGGCTGCACCTCCGGGCGGAGCCGCGTCTCCTTCGCCGCCACCACCGGGACGTCGTGCACCTCGAAGAGGTGCTTACCTGTGAGGACTTCCACCAGCAGCACGCCCAAGCTGAAGACGTCGGAGCGCGGCGTCAGCCCTTCCTTGCGCAGGTACTCCGGAGAGGCGTAGGCCACGTCGCCTCGGAGTAGCAGTTCCGGCGACTCTTCACGCCCCACCAACAGCGAGTACGCCGCGCCGAAGTCCAGCACCTTCACCTCCCCATGGAGGCCCAAGGCGAGGTGCCGGGGATTCACGTCACGGTGGATGATGCCCAGGGGCACCCCCTTCTCCGACGTCAGCGTGTGCGCGTAGTGCAGCGCGTCCGCCACCTCCGCACCCACGTACAAGCCAAACCCCTCCGAGAGGGGCTGCCCTCTCACCAGCGCCGCGCACACCAGCGTCTCCAGCGAGGGTCCACCCACGTACTCCATGACGGCGTAGGCGGCGTCCTCCTCGTCATCCGCCCGCACATGGAAGATTCGAGCGATGTTGGGGTGGTTGAGGCGGAAGGCCAACTGCACCTCCTCGTACATCCTCTGCCGCTGGATGTGCGTGATTGGGCTGGTGAGCTGGCGGACCAGGCACGGGCCGGCAAGCACTCCATCCGCCACGCGCCGCTCCACCTCCAGGAGCCGCTCTCCATTCGGCCGCACCTCCAACTCCCTCACGCCTTCGAATCGCACGCCCTCCACCTCGAAGTGAACGTGCGACGTACCGCGTGCAGACAGGGTGGGGAGGCTGGGCGGCAACTCCTCCGTCGTCACTTCATCTTCCGAACGCTTCGTCATGGCTGTGAATCCTCCTGAAAGAAGGGTGCGGCTCCACGGACAACGAGGCTCGCCGTTACCGGACAACTCTCCGGGGACACGCAAGGTCTAGTTGACTTTACCATCGAATTAACATGGCCTTACTTCCCTGTGAAGCCCTCTGGCACTCGTAGCGGACAGGGCAAAGCCCCATGAGCGTCTCTCCTGGGTGCAAGGCGCCCCAGCCAGGGCTTCACCTGCAAGTCCTGGCCGCTCGTAAAGGAAATTTAACTCGCGAGTAAAACCATTGACTGGGGGCCGATTCGCGCACTGGCCCGTCGTGTCTTCACTGACGGAGAGCGCCTGGCCCTCACGCGGAAGGAGAAAGCGCTGCTGAAGCGCACGGCCGCCCAGGTGGGAATCAGCGCCAGCGAGGCCGAGAGCGCACTCGCCACGGAAGAGGGGGCGCTGGGCCTGCTGCGAGAAGAGTCTCGGCGCATCCGCGAGAGCACTCGCCGGCTCATGGACGCGCTGCACCGGATGTACCAGCACAAGGACAAGGGAGACTTCGTCAGCGCCCGCCAGGAGATGCGGGACGTGCTCGAGGTGGAAGTCGTGCCCCACTACCGCGCCACCGCCCAGGGGCAGCTCGACGCCATGGCCGACGAGCCGTAGCGACGAGCCGCGGGAGCGCCCTCCGAAGAGGGCGCTTCGCGGCCCAGACTCAGGCGGGAGTCACTTTGTCGAAGGGGCGCACCACCTGCTTGCCGTCGGAGACGCGCGCTACCGTCACCGTCTTCGCCTTCTCGTCGACGGCCTTCACCGTCGCCGGGAAAGTGCCCCGCCCCTGCTTGTAGCGCACCTCCTGTCCCACCTCGTACGAGGCGGGCGTTTCGGGTTTGGGACTGGAGCTGGGGGCGGCTGCGGCAACCGGCGCTGTGCGGCCCGCCGTGCGCGGGCGCCCGCGGCTCTTCTGGGGCGAGGGTCCGGCCCGCGTGGGTTTCGCCGTGGCATCCGTCTTCGCCCACTTCCGCACGGGCACCGAGGTCGGGCGCGTCGACGCGGACAGGCTCTTCGACGCGGGCAGGCTCTTCGACGCGGACGCCACTGGAGTCGGGCCCGACTCAATGCCCAGGAAGTGGGCAATCCTCCCCAGCAGTTCCAGTTGGCGCTCTTGCAGCTCCAGTTGCCGCCCCATCTTCTTCTCCACCGCCTCCGCCACCGCCGCCTGGATGATGCCCTTCATGTCGCTCTGCATGTGCTCTCGCTCACTTTCGTCGCGGGGCGTACAGCCCGCGCGCTCTCAACACGGACAACAATTCAACCTCTTGCACTCACGCTACATCAACGAGTCCGAGGATTCGGACTCCCGTCTCAGACTCGACTTTCGCCATGCTGCTGGGAGCAAGGCAGGGAGGCGAGGGGATGGCACCGCGCAACGCGCTCCAGGCCCCCGGCGGTGACCGCAGTCACCAGTCGGATGGCGCCAGTCGTCACGGAGTCCGTTGCCGGGCTCACCTGCCGACAAGCGTGCTTGCTTTCACAGCCCCGAGGGAAAGTTGGAGTCGAAGCGCCCCCGGAAACGTCAGACCGATCCGGTATGAATCTCCCTGCGCGGCGCCTTCATGGCGTCGCCGAAAGGGTTTCTTTCACCATGAAAGTGTCATTGATTTCAGTCGGGCTGTTGGTCGGCATGACAGGGGTTGGCTGCGGAGGGCTCGACGGGGCTGACGCGGTGGAGGTCTCCGCGTCGCTGGACGCGACCTCTGAATCGACGCAAGGCCTGTCCACCCAGGTCACCGGGAGCAGCCAGGTCACCTTCATCGCCATGTCGGGCAACGAGACGAAGCCCTACGACCAGTCCGCCACCTCGGTGGTGGCATACACGCGGGATTCATCGAATGGGACGTTCACGGCCTACCCGGGAACGGGCTCCGCGGACGGCACCATCTCCGTGCCGAACGTCCCTTCCGGCCGCATGTACCTGAAGCTGGGCTCGCGCTACCTGGTGAGCACCGGCCGCACGTTCGACCTGGGCTCCACGGCGTGGGGCCGCGATGGCACCTTCGTCTCGCAGCCCACGCAAATGACGGTTTCCGCCACCGGCATGTCTCCCTGGCAGCCGGAGGATTATCTGGACGTGTATTCGTTGAATGCGGGCGCGTTCGGCTACGCGGGCTCCATCGCCACGGGACGCCCCCTGACGGGCGCCACGTCGCTCTCGGGATTGAGTTTCGATTACGCCAGAATGGCCAACCCCGTCCTGCTCGATAGCAGCCGTGGGGACTTGCTCTCCCTGGCTCAGATGCGGTTTCGGACGAGCGCGAATGGCGTGCCCTACCGCGCGATGCACAAGGTGCTCCTCTCAAGCGTGACGCAGGTGGAGGGGCAGCCCAACTCCATCAGCGGAACCTTCACCCAGCCCGCCGCGACCGGCACCTTCTCGGTGGACTGGAGACGCTCGGCCTTCGAAGCCCTGCGCACCCAGGTGAACCCGGCCGCGGTCAGCACGTACAACGAGATCTGGATGTCCTCCCGGCCGGCCGCGCTGAGCTCGGCGGGCGCGTCCATCAGCGGGCCGCCGCTCCTCGTGAAGCTCAATCCTGACTCGCAGCGGACGGACATCGTCACGGGGAGCATGACCTACAACAACCCGCTCCCGGCGGCGTGGCAGAAGGTGGCGACCGCCACCGCGGGCTTCACGAAGAGCTACGCGCTGGGGACCGCGACGCCCTACACGATGAACGTGGACATCCGAGTGGAGCAGGAGGAGAGCGCGTTCACCGCCGCGCCCGTGGAGCCCCTCGTCGGGCCGGTGGTGGCGCCCCTGGTGAACACGCGCGGCGCGTTCCAGAACCTCACGGGCGTGGGGTCAGACGCCTCGCTGCGCTGGTCGAAGCCGTCGGTCGGCACGGCCACGAACTACGTGGTGAACATCTACCGGCTGGGCACGAGCAACGGCTCCACCACCGCGTCGCGCGTGGCGGTAATCCACACGGACCTCCAGAGCGTGCACCTGCCCCCGGACGTGCTGCGGGCGGGCGGGACGTACTTCGCGGAAATCCAGAGCTGGTACCAGCCCGGCTCGAACCTCGCGACGAGCCCGTTCAAGCGCTCGCTGCCTCGAGGCCGCGCTAGCGTGCTCACCGGCATGTTCAGCCCGTAGACGCGGAAGTCCTGGGAAGGGACGCACCCTTTGGGCCCGCCGCTCTCACAGGCGGCTTGAGCGGCGGGCCCAAAATGGCGAGTAACCGTTCACCGGCTGGTGCCTGCTTGAGGAGACATCGGGGCAGCGGACGGTGGGCGGGACGGCGCTCGACGGTGTTGGACGCGGCGTGACACACCGCCACTCGTGGCGGAACTCGACCCCCGGGACGCGCGGATTGCGAAGCTGGAGGCGCTGCTGGAAGCGGCGCTGGAGCGCATCGCACACCTGGAGGAAGAGAACCGGCAACTGCGCGAGGAGAACCGGCAGCTGCGCGAGGAGAACCGGCAGCTCAAGGAGCGGCTGAATCTCAATTCGAGCAACTCCTCGAAGCCCCCCTCCGCGGATGCCCCCGGCACGCCGCGTCCGCTGAAGAAGCCCACGGGCCGCCGCCCCGGTGGTCAGCCAGGGCACAAGAAGCATGAGCGAAGTCTCCTACCGCCCGAAGCCGTGCAGCACGTCGTCGAGTT
>NZ_JABXEO010000129.1:0-15354 GCF_013372585.1 Myxococcus sp. AM010 | reverse complement strand
GTCCACCACCCTTGTCTCCGCCCTTGCCCCCTCCCCCGCCGCTGGGACGCAATGGGCCCTGGTCGGGAATCACGAGCCCGTGGGGAATGGGTTCCAGGTCGAGCGCCCGGCGGATGAAATCGCGCAGCGACACGACCAGCCTCGCGGTGCCGACCTTGCGCCCGGTAACCATGTCCGCGGCAGCCTCCGCGGCGAGGCGCACCTGCTCCTCGGTGCCGAGCAACATCACATCCGACAGCGCCGCCTCGACCGCGTCGCGCGTGCGCCGACGGCGTTCGAGCCCCGGGTGGTCGAGCGGCGAAGCAAGCACGAGGCCTGGGTCGGGTTCCTGCTCGAGTGGCTCACCCGCCGCGAGCCGACGGCGCATGTCGCGCAGGTGGGTTGGGTCCACGACGAGTTCACCGGTGAATGAGCCGCCGAGCGTCTTGTATGCGGAGATCAGCGTCTTCAGCCGCTCGTTGATCTGACGGTTCTCGCGTTCTCGCCGGCGCTGGACGGTCTGCATCACCAGCAGGCGGATGCCGACGACGACCATCGACACCAGCACGAGGCTGGCCATCGTCGCCGCGAGGCCCCGCCAGGAAGTGAAGTCGAGAGAGCTCATCATCGGCGCGACGATAGCGCGTCCACCGCACGGTCGCCTTGACGCGCTCGCGTGGGCCGCTGACCCGTCTTGCCGAAGAAGTGTTGCCGAACCCGGCTGGCGCCTTCCGGTGTCGGCGCTGAGTTCCCGACGTCAGCGCGCCCGCGTTCCGGCGGAAGGCTTCTTCGCGGCGCGCTTCTTCCTGGTCAAAGCGGCCTTCGCCTTCTTCGCGGCTGCCGGCTTCCCTCCTCCGCGCGTCGCCTTGGCCTTGGTTGACGCCTCCATCGCCTTTCGGGCCTCGGTCTTCTCACCTTTCCGCAGCGCGAGCGCCGCGGCGATCCACTCCGGTGCGTAGCTTGAAGTGCAACCCTTCGGAATCGGCCGCGGGTCCCAGCGACCGAGGCGCTCGCCGATGGCGATGGCCTCCGAGGTGTACGCAGCCAGGTGGAGGCCAATCCAGACCAGGCAGAAGTTGATGCCCTCCTTCACCCGGTACGGTGCGTCCGGGAGCTCACGCTCGATGCGCTTGAGCGTCGCGCCTACGTCGAGCTCCTTCTCGAGTCCTCGCGCGATACGCCCGGCGAGGAGCTTCCATCCAGCGCGGCGCGGGAGTTCCTTGCTGCCGTCCATCCACTTCGCCTGGAGCCTCGGGGCAATGGGCGCATGCACGAGCACGCGACCGACGAGCTCGTCGACCAGGTTCGCGTTCGAGAGCGGCTCGAGGAGGCCGCGTGCCTCCTTCTCGGTGAGCTCCGCGGGGTCGAGCAGCATGCACGCGAGGATGCGCGCATCGTGATTGCCAGTCCCCCACAACTCCAGTCCGAGCCCGTGGTTCGTCCCCAGCGTCGCGGCCAGGCCACGAAGCTTGCCGAGCAGCACGCCGAAGACATTGTCGCCCACCCCGTCGCGCACGTAGCGCTGCCGCACCTTCTCGTCACCTTGGCTTTCGAGCTGCTTCATCACCTGGGACAGCATCATCGTTTTCGGCATGGGGAGCACTGCGGCGAGCGGTGGATTGAGAGCGGCCGAAGGGTGACACGACAGGCGCCCTGGGTCGAAGACCGCATCCGGTCTCCGCCACCGCGCAGCGACGGAAGCAGGGGAGCAGTCACCCGGACAGCTTCGGAATGAAATTCGAGACGAACCTTCACCGCCGCTGACCGAGCCGGGTACGAATGCGCTCCTCGAGCTGCGCCCAGGAAACCGTCTTCACGCGCCCGTCGAGCACCTCACGAGCCCGGCGCTCCACTTCCGCGGACCACTCGGCCTGTGCCTCCGGGTCCTCGGCCCCTTCCTCCAAGCTGAGCAGAAGCTTGTGGGCAACCTCGGCGCGCTCCTCGGGAGGGAGCCGCAGCACATCCGAGAGGAGGTCTTCCTTGGTCGCCATGGAGCAGAAGTCTCAGTCCCGCCCCATGCACGGACAACGAATGCCCGGCCCGGATGGCGGCCAGAGGCGAGCCCCCGCCGCTTGCTGCTAGAGGGCGGCGTGGGAAAAGAAAAGCCCTGGAGCCTCGCTGTAAGCCAGCGAAACTCCAGGGCTTTTAATGGTCGGGGAGACAGGATTTGAACCCGTGGACACGGGGTGCCCCAAACCCGCGACGGCACACGCCTTTCGCTGAATCGTGAGTAAATCCGGGCACCTCGAGCCCACGGGTGAATCCTCGGCAGTCCCACCTGTCACCCGGAGTCCCCTCCAGTCTTGGAGACATTTTGGAGACGAAGCCAGGGGCTCACTGAACCCCTCCATGGGCGAGGCGTGAGGGACTGGAAGCTGCCGCCACCTGGTCCCGAACCAAGGCCGGGGAAGCAGTCCAGGGGTCGCCCCTCCTGACGCACTGTCCTAGTCGCGCCTCGAACCACCCGAGCAGCCAGGGGCTCCACGGAAGCCCGTGGGAGCCCCTCCGTAGCGTGAGCCCTGGCGAGGTGTGGCTGGGGAGGAGCAGGTGGAGGAGCGCGGGTGGGAGTACCGGCGGAGGCAGCCGGAGGGGACGGTGCGGAGTGCTGGCACACGGCTTCGCGCGGGTGCGCTGCGAGAGTTGCAAGGACGAACTGCTCGTCGCCTTCTCATGCACGGGCCCTGCCCGCGCAAGGGCCCGCGGACGCGCGGTCGTCGAGTGGTTTCACAGCTGCAGCATCACCTTCCGAAACTCCTTGTGCGCTGAGGGAAACGACAGGCCATCTGAATGGAGGTGCTGGAGTGTGCATTGTCCATCAGCCCATCAGCGCCATGTCCCAACCTTCCATGTCGAAGCAGGTTCGGAATTTCATGTGGCTTGATGACTACCCATAAGGTAGGGTCCAGTATGCCCCTCTCTCGTTCCGAACAGATGTCGCGGATTCGCGGCCGGAACACTTCACCAGAACTCCTACTTCGTTCAGCGCTCTGGCGAACCGGATTGCGATTCCGACTGCATGCGAGGACCCCTCATGGGAGGCCCGACGTGGTGTTCCCCAAGGCCAGGGTTGCCGTCTTCATTGACGGGTGCTTCTGGCACGGCTGCCCTGAGCACTACGTGCGGCCCCGGACTCGCGACGAGTTCTGGTCGTCAAAACTGCGGGAGAACGTAGAGCGCGACCGTCGGCAGACGCTCCTGCTGGAAGAGGCGGGATGGCGTGTCTGCCGCTTCTGGGAGCATCAGGTCTTCGAGTCACTCCAGGACCTTGTGGAGTGTGTGCGGCAAGCACTTCAGGGGGAGACCTGGTCTCCCCTTCCGTCATGGCGGATCGTACGGGTCATCCCGCAGGCCGGGGAGGAGGACATGGAAGAGCGCCGCATGGAGGACCTCCGGAACGGTGATTCGAAGCGATCCTCCATCGTGCGACGAAGCACGAAGAAGTGGAAGCGGACATGAGCGCCGGATCGGTACGACAGGTCGGGAAATATGGCGCGCGGGCACGCTGCGGTATAAGCCCGGACGGCATGGATCCAGAGATCGAGGCAAAGCTCGCGCGGCTCAAGCAGGGTGGGCGGCCTCGGCTGCTGGATCTGTTCTCTGGGTGCGGGGGACTCACGCTCGGATTCGTCAGTGCGGGCTGCACCAGCGTCGGCGGTGTCGAGATCGATACCCATGCGTCCAAGTCGCACGCTCTGAACTTCCACCCCCTGATTGCGGGATCACCTGATGCCCGACATGCCATGGCGAAGGACATCCTGAGGCACAAGCCCAGGGAACTGCTCAACCACCTGCAGAAGAAGCACTCCCCGGACAAGGGAGTGGATCTGATTGTTGGCGGACCTCCGTGCCCGGCCTTCACCCGGGTTGGCCGCGCGAAGCTCCGGGAAGTGTACCAGCACCCTGAGGCATTCAAGCAGGACCCCCGCGCTACACTCTATGTGCCGTATCTCAAGTACGTACGGGTGCTCAAGCCCCTCGCCCTGGTCATGGAAAACGTCCCCGACATCCTCAACTGGGGGGGACATAACCTGGGAGATGAGATCTGCGAATCGCTTGAGTCCATGGGCTACCGCTGCGTCTATTCCCTCCTGAATGCCGCGAACTACGGTGTCCCGCAGATGCGCGAGAGGTTCTTCCTGATCGCCGTCCACAAGGGAACCGGGAGTGACCCGAGTTTCCCCGTGCCGACGCGTAAGGTTGATTTTCCGCGGGGCTACTCCAGCAGCCGGCGGGTAGCCTTGAAGAACGTCCTGGAGGATGTTTCAGGAAAGGGCTCATGGTACGTACCGCCTCCGACTGTTGACGGTGATGCCCTACCTGCCGTGTCGGCCTCGGACGCAATTGGCGATTTGCCAAAGCTGACAGATCACCTCAACAACCTGGATCGTCGTGGGGCTCGCTATCTCGACGGTCGAGTTCCCCATACAACCTCTCCTCACAGTGACTACGTACGTCTCATGCGGGAGTGGCCAGGGTTCGGTTCAGATGGGTATCTCCGGGACCATGTCACCCGCTGTCTGAGCAACCGGGACTACCGACTGTTTGCGCTCATGGAACCGGGCGAAGACTACCCGAAGGTGCATGAGCGCGCCAAGCAGCTGTTCCAGAAGGAATGGGAGAAACGCCAACGAGCAGGCGCATGCCTCCCCGAGGGCTCTGACGCCTACGAAGACCTCAAGGCCGAATATGTCCCTCCGTATGACCCCGGAAAGTTTCCCAACAAGTGGCGCAAGATGGCTGCCGATGAGCCCGTGAGAACGCTGATGGCTCACCTGGGCAAGGACACCTACAGCCATATCCACTATGACTCAGCTCAACGGCGGGTGATTTCGGTGCGGGAGGCTGCGCGCCTCCAGTCTTTCCCCGACGGGTTCCGGTTCGCAGGCACGATGAATCCAGCCTTTCGGCAGATTGGGAATAGCGTTCCCCCATTGCTGGCTTGGCACATCGCCCACGAAATGCTTCGCCAGTTGGGGATCACCCCCAGAGCAATACCGGATTTCGCCCAAGAGCCACCGAAGGCGCCGGTCCGAACCAAGGTCGCGTAGTCGGCTGATTGGCGCGCTCGATGCTCTTTTCGAGGGCGAACGGTTGCCGTCGAAGCAGGCACTGGAGAAAACAGGCCTGAAGCAGGTGGTTCTGGAGGTGAAGAAGTATCTGACGCTGTTCAACGGCGCGCAGGCGATGTTCGCGGTGGGTACGCTCACCCAACTGTGAGCGGAGTTGCTGGCGGACGAGGCGGACCTCGCGGGAGTGCTGACCGTGGAGGGACAGATAGGCAACCCAAAGCGGTTCCTGCGGGAGGCCCACGCGGTGCGGCAGCATGAGGGTTAGGGGGTGTCCCAAATTTTCTGAAGAAAGGTGCTGGAGGCCGAGCGGCCGCCAGCACTGTGGGCAGGGTTGTGCTTGCAGGGAAAGGAAGAGCTGAGCACCCCTGGTGAGTGCACCGAGACGAGCTGACGGACGAGCAGTGGAAGCAGCATTGTACCGCACCGGATTGTTGAGACACCAAGTTGGTTGTAATCAGGCCGCTTGGCTCGATTGCATCAGCTCTCGCCGGGCCTGACTCGGCGAGAGGAAGTGGTGGCGCTCCAACAGCCAGTGTTCGGTGTACCGTTGGGCCCACTCCAACAGGGCCCGCCGCAGTTCCTCCACGGTGGAGAAGGTGCGCACCCAGAGCAACTGCTCCTTGAGGGTGCGGATGAAGCGCTCGGCGCAACCATTGCCCTCGGGACTGCGGACGAAGGAGGGGCTGGACGCGGTCCCCAGGAAGCGCAGTTCGTCCTGGAAGGCGTCGGGGGTGTACTGGCTGCCGTTGTCATGGCGGATGGACAGCCCCGTCGCCACGCCCCGTCGGTACGCACCGAAGTGAGCCTTGACGCCCTGGCGAATGGGCTCGAGGGCCTCGAAACGGGTGCCCACCTTGGCCGCGTGGATGCCGACACACTCCGCGGTGCCGTGGTCGATGGCGATGAAGACGGTGGCCTGGCCCTCCAGCGCCGTCACCGTGCACGTGGCGTCGGTGACCCACATGACGTCGGGCTTGTCGGTAGTCATCGTGCCGTCGTGGTGGCATGGCCCCAGCACCCGGCGGGCACGGCCCGGTGCCAAAAGCCCCGCCTGACGCATCAGCCTCATGCAGCGGGCCTTCGAGGTGCGCACCTGCTGGGCGCGCAGCCGGGCCCACACCTTGCGGTGCCCCTCGCCCAGGAAGGGCGAAGCCGCCAGCACGCCGCGGATGGACTCCAGCAGCGCCTCTTCCGTCAGCGCCGTCTTGGGGCCACGCCGGGTCGCCGGACGGGCTTCAAGACTGGCGGCAGGCTCGATGCCGGTACACGGTGGCACGAGACATGTGCCAGGTGGCCGTCACGAGCGCCAGTCCGTACGGCTTGCCGCTGGAAGGCGAGAGACTGGCGCTCATCCTCTCGACTTCCTCCAGGGAAAACCCGGGGCGTTGCCCTCCAGCAGCCGGGCCTTCTCAGCCAGCAACTCGTTCTTCATCATCAGCTCGCCCACCATGGCCTTGAGCCGCAGCACCTCGTCGTCCGCAGGCTCGGGCTCTCGGCTCTTGAGATTGGCCTCGGCCCCGGCCAGGAACTTCTCCCGCCACTCGCTGAGCACCGCAGCGGTGACGCCCAGTTCCCGCGAGAGCGCGTCGAGTTCCTCGCCCTTGAGCAATCGGAGCACCGCCTCCTTCCTCCGCTTCGCCGAGAACCGGCCGCGCTCTTCCGTCCTGTCCTGTTTCTGCTTCTTCACATCCACCTCACGAGGGGGGAGGCTATCCCCCAGAAAGGTGTCTCAGGAAATCCTGGGGCGGAGGAGTGACTCTCACGCTCGCGACGGATGTCACCGGGCCGAGCTAGACTGTTTGACCAGGGAGGTCGAGAAAACGCCGGATGGCCCATACTCAGGAAGTAGCCACGTTTCTTCAGGGCTTCCGCGACACCGTCGGGCGGCGGCTCGACGAGGAGCGTCACGGGAAGAGCGGGCCCCCGTCCCGGTCGGCGCGGGAGGCCGCGTTCACCCGCGCGGCCGTCGAGGTGCTCGAAGCCGTGGGGGCCGTCGAGGAGTTGGAGGTCCGCCTCTTTGACGGCAAGGTCGGCACCGCGTCGGCCAAGGTCAACGGATACTTCGTGAGCGAAGACGGCGACCGGCTGGACCTCGCCGTCTCCGCCTGTGCTCCTGACGATGCCCGCCCGGACGTGCCTACCCGGGACGTGCAGCGGGCCGTGGACCTCGCATGGAGATTCATGGGCGCCGCGCTCGACGGTCTGCACCTCAAGCTCGACGAGGATGACCCGGCCTATCCCATGGCCCTCCGCATCCACGATGTCGCCTCCACGCTCGAGCAGGTCCGACTGTTCGTCCTCATCGAGGGAATCGCAAAGTCATTCCGTGGGAACAAGGCCATCAGGCCCTCCAAGCAAGGCACCATCGAGCCCCGCATCCACATCTACGACATCGAGAAGCTGGCCCGATGCATCGGCTCGGGTCGTCCCAGGGAGAGCATCGAGGTCGACTTCGCTGCAGACTACGGCACCACCATCCCGTGCCTCCCCGTCGCGGCGGAGGGAGATGCGGCGAGCGGCTACCTCGCAGTCATCCCCGGCGACGTCCTGCACCGACTCTACGACGAGTACGGCGAGCGCCTCCTCGAGCTGAACGTTCGGTCCTTCCTCCAAGCTCGGGGACAGGTGAACCGCGGCATCCGCGACACCATCCTCCAGGCCCCCGAGCAGTTCTTCGCCTTCAACAACGGCCTGTCGGCCATCGCCGAGGAGGTGCGCACCGAGAGAGCTCCGGATGGAGGGGCCCGGATCACGTGGGTCCGCGGTCTGCAGATCGTGAACGGGGGGCAGACGACCGCATCGCTCCACCGCGCCGGGCGAAAGGATGCGGCGGACCTCTCGCGCGTCTTCGTACAGGCCAAGCTGACCGTCGTTCCCACCTCGCTGGTGGAAGAGATGGTCCCGCGCATCTCGCGCTTCGCCAACAGCCAGAACAAGGTCAACGACGCCGACTTCTCGGCCAACGAGCCCTACCATCTTGCCCTCGAGCGGCTCTCCCGCTCCATCTGGAGCCCCGGGGGCCAGACGCGGTGGTTCTACGAGCGTGCCCGCGGGCAGTACCAAGTTGCGAGAGCACGGCGGGCAGGGGCCGAGCTCAAGGAGTTCGAGCGGACTCACCCGGCCGAGCAGGTCTTTACGAAGACCGACGTTGCGACCTTCATCCACTGTTGGGAGGGGCGCCCCCATACGGTGAGTCTTGGCGCCCAGAAGAACTTCCGCACCTTCGCGGAGGGCCTCGCACGCCCCGGAGCCGAGGTGGTCCCCGATGAGCGCTACTTCCAGCAGCTCGTCGCCAGGGGCATCCTCTTTCGCACCTGCCAGCAGCTCGCCCGGGAGATGAAGATCGGCGCGTACCGCGCCAACGTGGTGTCGTACTCGGTGGCCTACCTGGGCCACCACGCCGGAAACAGGGTCAGCCTGGACAGGGTCTGGGTAGAGCAGCGCGCGTCCCGCGAGGTAGAGGACGCCTTCGCCGCCATCCTCGCGCCCGTCGAGGAATGTCTCCGCCACGGCGCGGATGGACGCAACGTGACGGAGTGGTGCAAGCGCGAGGAGTGCTGGACGCTCGTCAGGGCGCTGGACGTGCCTGCAGTGAAGCAGCTCGGCGCGGCGGCCGCAATTCCCGGCAAGTCGATGCCTCGGGCAGGACCGAAGCCCCGGGAGGGCAGCCGGCCACTTGAGGACCTGCCCGCGCTGGCCCGAGCGCTCTCGGGCCGCGAGGTCCACGACCTCCGGCCAACCGGCGCCATCTGGGTCATCGGCGGGGAGGAGCTGTCCGCGGTCATGGAACGCGTCCGGTCGCTCGGCTTCAGCCCCATGTTCTGCGAGGACGGAACCCGGGCGAGTGGTGGCCGCCCGGCATGGTACGTCCGGTCCCGTCCCTGACCCAAGGACCGCGCCAGGTTCCTGGCAGCCCGGTCGAGGTCCGGGAAGCAGGAACAGCGTGACAACGGGAGCGTGTTCCCCTGTAAAGTCGCACCGACAGCGCACGGGCAGGTCGGGAGAGTCGCTCCGGCCGATGGCGTGGGCCGGCACGCCCTGCGTCCGGCACCAAGTCTTCGAGGTGATGCAGACCGGAGATCCAGGCTGTCTCGCGCGTGACTCTTCCCTGCGGGCGACGGCGCCCTGACACCTCCTGGCAAATGGCCTTAGACGACCGGATTCCTCCAAACCCGCGGATGCTCATCCAGGCGCTCCGCTCCATCGGCTACAGCCTCGAGCAGGCGGTCGCCGACATCATCGACAACTCCATCAGCGCGAAGAGCCGAAACGTTTTGGTGCGACTGGTCCGCACCGACGAGGCCATCGAGCAGGTGCTGATCGTTGATGACGGGACCGGCATGTCCGAGCGACGCCTCCACGAGGCGATGCGCTTCGGCGCCGACACCGAGAAGTCTCTGGAGTCACTGAGCAAGTTCGGGATGGGCCTCAAGCTCGCCTCCTTGAGCCAAGCCACCGAGCTGACTGTCGGTACGCGGAACGCCGGAATCGCGAGTGGCCGTCGCTGGACGGTCGAGAGCATCAGCGACGACTGGCGCTGCGACATGGTCCCCCGGCCGGAGATCACACGCCTACTGAAAGGCTCGTGGGGCCCGGTCGACGTCTCACGGAACGGGACGGTCGTGGCGTGGTCTGGCCTCGACCGCATCCGCGTCGGGAAAGGAGGGCTCGACGCCACCATCAAGCGGCTCATGGACCGGCTGCGTCTCCACCTCGGGCTCCACTTTCATCGGTTCCTGGAAGACAAGCGGATCCGCATCTGGCTTGACAGCCAGCAGGCAGGAGCCGAGCCGAACGACGTCCGCTTCGAGGTGGAGGCACTGAACCCGTTCAGCTACGACCGAAGCGGAGACCCTGACTATCCGCGCGCGTTCCCGCTAGATCTCGGCGACCTGGGCGAGCTAATCATGGAGGCGCACGTCTGGCCGGCAAACTCGACGGAACGCACCTACAAGCTCGATAGCGCCGCGAACCGTCAAGGCTTTTACTTCTACCGCAACGACCGGCTCATCCAGGCCGGGGGGTGGAATGACATCCGCGACACAGAGCCGCACTCCTCGCTCGCTCGCGTGGTCATCGACCTGCCCCCGAAGCTCGACTCCCACTTCAGCCTCGACGTCCAGAAGTCCAGCATCAAGGCGCCCCCGGTCTTCACGACGGCACTCCGGAACGCGGTCGACGGGAGAAAAACCAAGTTCTCCGAGTACCTGAAGACCGCGCAGAGCATCTACCGCAAGCAGGAGCGCGCCAACCCAGACAACTTCCCCCTCGTTCCGGTCGACGGCCTCCCTGCGTACCTTCGCGACAACCTCCGGGAGACACTCGCTCCGAACGAACGGCGAGTGCGGCAAGTGAGGTTCGAGTGGGCGGACATCGAGGGAGGCGACTTCTTCGAGATCGACCGCGAAGGGCTCGTCATCCGTCTCAACCGCACGTACCGCAACCGCGTCCTCGGAAACCGGCGCCCCTCGGCAGCGGATGCCCCGCTCCTCAAGGTGCTGCTGTTCCTCCTGCTGCAGGAGGACCTCGATAGCGGTCGGGTCTCGCGCAAGCAACGCGAGTGGCTGGACACCTGCAACCGCGCGCTTGCCCACGCCATGAAGGTGCTCCGGACGGATGACTCATGAGCCCCGAGCGCCACATGACGTGGGACAACTTCCGCGAGACGCTACTCTCGCCGGGAGTGCCCGCGCTCCATCCGGTGCGCCACGCAGGCTCCCCCGACGTCGAGCTCTTCGTCGACGCGGACGCCTCGCGGCTCGGGCTGAGGACAGTGGCTCCGGCGGGAAAGGTGGAGCTGTCGAGCCCTCTCGCTGCCATCGAGGTCGGGCTACGACTGGTCAGGGGTAACCGCGTAGTCGAGGTCTCCACCCGCACGGTTGCCCTTCACCAGCAGTTCTACGCTTTCATGGTGGACATCGCCGACCGCATCCAGCTCGGCGGCCGCCCGCCGGCCGCGGCCATTGCGGAGGCCCTCGATGACTGGAACGCGCTGCTGCTGGAAGCCTCCGTGATGAGCGTCGAGGCGCAGACAGGCCTCTTCGGGGAGCTCTGGTGCTTGGAGCGACTTCACCGGTCGGAGGGCGCGGAAGCGGTCGACGCATGGGTGGGTCCCCTCGGGGAACCCCACGACTTCCGCCGAGGCGACGTCGAGATCGAGGTGAAGACGACCCGGTCGGCAGAGCGCGTGCACGTCATCAGCGGCCTGCACCAACTGGAACCCAGTATCGGCCGTGCACTCTTCCTCCTGTCCCTGCAGGCGGAACCCGCGGGGGCCCGCTCCGGGGAGACGCTTCCAGAGCGCGTAGCCCGGCTTCGGGCCCTCCTCTCGGCCGTCCCAGGCCCGGCCGCGAAGTTCGACCGGCTCCTTGTCCGGACCGGATACCGGGATGAGGATGCCCCTCACTACCGAAGACGCCTGCGCCTGCGCACCCCTCCCCTTCTCGTCCCAGTCGACCACAGGTGCCCAAAGCTCGTCTCGGAGCATGTCCGGATGGCACTGGGCGAGTCCCTCGCCGCTCGGCTCAGCGACGTCCGATACCGTGTGCGGCTGTCGGGACTCGGCTTCGAGGACGGGACGCCCGACTTCCTGACCCTGCTGCCGTGAACCTCCGCTTCAACCCGCCCGCCGAGGAATCAATGTCGCCGGAAGAAATGCTGCTGGTCATCCGGACTGCCCTGAGCACCATGGGCGAGAGTGCCCAAGACTTGGGCCCGCAGTCGCTCGAGGACGAGCTCCGCGGGGCTGCCCGCAAGCGCCGGCTCGCGTTTCCGGCTGACGGCATGGAGCGGCTGACGGGCCAGCTCCTCTCGGATGACGCGAATGCCACCGGTCGCAACCTGTTCGCGCGCCACTTGCATCGCTGGGACTTCCTCGACGCGCCGTGGACCGCGGGGACGCCCCCCAACACCCGGGAGCGGCGTCAGCACATCTATGAACTCCTCGCGGTGGATGCCGGGTTCCGCGCTCTCTGCGACACCCTCATCCCTGCGCGCACGGACGTGGAGGAGCCGACCGTCATCGCGGAGAAGCACGAGCCTTGGTACATTGCGGAGCGGAAGGCGAAGCACACCTTCTACTGGGAAGCCTACAAGCGTCAGCTGCGCGAAGTGAACGGGTGGCCCGAGGGGAACATCATCGACCTCGACCGCACCACTGACCAGATCGTCGAGCGTCTGAGTGACCCGGAGCGCCGGGAGGCATACCAGACGAAGGGCCTCGTCGTGGGCTACGTCCAGAGCGGCAAGACAGCGAATTTTACCGCCGTCGTCGCCAAGGCGGTGGACGCGGGCTACCGGCTCGTCATCGTCCTCGCTGGAACGCTGAACGTGCTGCGCGAGCAGACCCAGCGTCGCGTCGACAAGGAGCTCATCGGCAAGGAAATCATCGGCCTGCACCCCGACGAGCATGGCCGTCACGACTACAGCGACGACGCCGAATGGCAGAGCTTCATCTCGCACGGCGAGCTTCCGAGCAATCTCGGCGCCTTCGACTGGCAGAGGCTCACTGGGTCCAAGGAGGACTACCGGAAGCTGGCTCGGGGAATTGATGCCCTCGAGTTCCACAAGGTGCTCAATGGCCGGCGCTACAACGACCCGGCCAACCTTCACCCCTCCAAGGCTCGCCTGATGGTGGTGAAGAAGAATACGACGGTCCTCCGGCGGCTCGCTCATGACCTCGGTGCACTGCGTGGACGCCTCGACGAGGTGCCGGCCCTCATCATCGACGACGAGTCGGACCAAGCATCGGTGAACACGGTCAAGCCTGGCGGAGACCGAGACAGGACGGGGACGAACAAGGCCATCGTGGGCCTTCTCGCCGCGCTGCCCCGGGCCCAGTACATCGGGTACACGGCAACGCCCTTTGCAAACGTCTTCATCAACCCTGACGACGCGGAAGACCTCTTCCCCAAAGACTACATCATCTCCCTCGACCGACCGGTCGGGTACATGGGCGTCGCGGACTTCCATGACCTCGGGGGCAACGCGCCCAAGGGATTCGCGTCGAAGGAACGCGCCTTCGTGCGCAGCGTCAAGGGTGATGACTCCGAGGCCGAGAACCTACAGCGGGCCATCGACAGCTTCGTCCTCGCGGGCGCAATAAAGTTCTACCGGAGCCGGGCGAGTCGGGACCTCCGCTTCAAGCATCACACGATGCTCGTCCACCGCTCTCACCAGATGCAGGACCACGAGGAAGACGCGAAGCTCGTCCGCGACACGTTCGAGAATGCCGCCTATCACGGCGCGGGGCTGGTACGCCTCCGCAGCCTCTTCGAGGAGGACTTTCTGCCCGTGCATTCAGCACAGGAGCCGGGCCTCCCGATGCCCGCGAGGTTCAAGGACCTCGAGCCCTTCGTGGCCAAATGCCTCGCGGCCATTGGGGACAAGCCGGTCAGCATCGTCAACGGGGACCTCGCCAACAGGGACCAGACCCCCAACTTCGACAAGGAGAGCGTGTGGCGCATCCTCGTCGGCGGGACCAAGCTGTCGCGAGGCTACACGGTGGAGGGGTTGACCATCAGCTACTACCGCAGGCGCGCGAAGAACGCGGACACCCTGATGCAGATGGGCCGCTGGTTCGGCTTCCGGCGCGGCTATCGCGACCTGGTCCGTCTCTTCATCGGGAGAAGCGAGCCGGACGGCAAGACGACGATCGACCTCTACGAGGCATTCGAGTCCATCTGCCTCGACGAGGAGCTGTTCCGCAACAAGCTCCAACGCTACTCGCGCGAGCGCAACCCACCGCTGACCCCGAAGCAGATCCCGCCGCTGGTGCCCAGCTACCTCCTGATGCCCACCGCGCGCAACAAGATGTACAACGCCAAGCTCCAGTCGGAGAACTTGGGTGGCGAGTTCGTCGAGAGCACACTCGCCCCGAAGGCTCCCTGCCTCGCAAACGAGAAGCTCGTGAGGTCCCTGCTTGGTGCACAGGCACTGAAGAAGATCGGGCTCGCGACGGAGAAAAAGGGCAAGGCGGTGGGCTTCGAAGCGCGCGTTGCGGTCCTCGAGACCGGCGCGGTGCTCAAGTTCCTCGAGAGCTACACGTGGTCGCAGGATCCCAAGCTGGAGCCGGTCTTCGAATTCATCCGGGGAGGCATGGGCGACCCCAACATCAAGGACTGGCTATTCCTCGCCCCCGTCGTGGACTCCCCCAAGACCGAAGGCGAGGTCTGGGAGGCGGGCAAGAACCGGTTCCCGGTCATCCACCGTGGCCGCATCGGGGAGGGGACCTTGCGTTTCAAGGCCTACAGCGACCCCGGACATCGTGCCGTGGCAGCGGCGATCTCGGGCGCCGAGGATCTCCCCTGCCGTAGTCCCGAAACCGAGAAGCTTCACAGCAAGAACCGCGCAGTCATCCTCTTCTACCCGTGCCGGGACACCAGGACCGAACCGGAGAAGGCGGTCACCATGGGCTTCTCGCTCCTCTTCCCCAAAAACAACCTCACGCAGCGCTTCTACTTCACCGTCCGGGATGCCGGCAGGCCCGATGCGGTCGTCATCGAGGACGACTCGCCGCCCCCGATCCAGAACTCCTTGCGACGCTCGCGAGGGGGCTCCGCCGCTCGAAAGGGGCGTGGCTCGTGACCACCGACCGAGGCCCCGTCTACCGCGCTCCCCGACATCCTCATTCCCAATTGGCTGCAGGGAGCGGGCCGGGAGGATTCCAGTTGGGGCAATGACGAGTGCGGAAGCAGCGAGCACCTGCTGCCGGACGGGCGCATCCTCCGCGTGTGGGTCGAGAACCAACAGCCCGGCGTACCGGACCGGCACTGGTGTTTCTCGTTCATGGCCTACCCGACGCGCGAGGACCTCGGGGACGTGACGGTCACCGACGTTATCGCCGAGGCCGTCACCTCCGAACGCGCCGCGCGAGCCCTGCTCGCAGAGTTCCTCGGCTCGCCCAATTCAGCCTCCTCACGCCCCCGCCAAGGCTCGTGGGGCCGACGCCCCGCACATCCCTGTCCATGCGCCATGCGCATCCATCCAGACTTGAGCGTGTCCGCAAAATAGGTCGAGGGCGTCCGGCGTTGAGGAGGCATGAGCCGGGGAGAGCTGACCGACGCGCAATGGGAAAGACTGGCCGGCTTGCTGCCACCGCAGCAGCCGGCCAGGGGACGGCCCAACAAGGGGTCGCGGTAGGGACGAGCCTCACGGCCCGCCCCCCGCACAGATCCGGACTGAAGTTGCCCCGGTTCCGCAGAGCGTTCCGCGCTTTCGCCCTCAAGCGGCAGCGCGGTGCTTCTTCTCGTAACCAGCGGGTGACTCGTAGTCGAGCGCGGAGTGGCGCCTGAGCGGGTTATACCAG
>NZ_JABXEO010000128.1:0-15513 GCF_013372585.1 Myxococcus sp. AM010 | reverse complement strand
GGCATGGCGCGTGTCGAGCCCCTGGCGGTGCGTCGCTGAAACCATCCAACTTAGTCAGATTTACAAGAAAGACGGTTTCTTCCGTCCTGCCAGGGACTGTCCATAATGTGTCGTCGACGGAACGGAGAAGCAGGGGGCATGGGGGCGGGCGCGCGGGGACACAGAATGCCTCGTGCCGCATGTTATGGAACGCGTCATGAACCACGCTCACAGTCAGGCTCTCTTCGCCCGCGCGCAGGCCCGCATCCCCGGCGGAGTGAATTCCCCGGTGCGCGCCTTCCGAGGCGTTGGCGGCGACCCTGTCTTCTTCCGTGAAGGCACAGGTGCCTGGCTCACGGATGTGGACGGCAACCGCTACGTCGACCTCGTGGGGAGCTGGGGGCCGCTCATCCTGGGCCACGCGTATCCGCCCATCGTGGACGCCATCATCGACGCCGCCCGCAGGGGGACGTCCTATGGCGCGCCGCACGCGGGCGAGGTGGAGTTCGCGGAGCTCATCTGCGCCACCATGCCCGCGGTGGACATGGTGCGCCTGGTCTCCAGTGGCACCGAGGCCACGGTGGCGGCCATCCGCGTCGCGCGGGGCTTCACCGGCCGCGAGCACATCCTCAAGTTCGAAGGCTGCTTCCACGGCGCGGGGGACCCGTTCCTCGTGAAGGCGGGCAGCGGCGTGGAGACGCTGGGCCTGCCGGACTCGCCGGGCGTGCCGTCGGCGCTGGCGAAGCTCACGCTCACCGCGCCCTTCAACGACCTGGCCGCCGTGGAGCGCATCTTCGCGGAGAAGGGGCAGGACATCGCCTGCGCCATCATCGAGCCGGTGGTGGGCAACATGGGCGTGCTGGTGCCCAAGCCGGGGTACCTCGAAGGGCTGCAGGCGCTCTGCCAGAAGCACGGCGTGCTGCTGGTGCTGGATGAGGTCATGACGGGCTTCCGGCTGTCGCGAGGCGGCGCGCAGGAGCTGTACGGCCTCAAGCCGGACCTCACCACCATGGCCAAGGTGATTGGCGGAGGCATGCCGCTGGGCGCGTATGGTGGCCGCCGCGACATCATGGAGCAGGTGGCTCCGGCGGGCCCGGTGTACCAGTCCGGCACGCTGTCGGGGAACCCGGTGGCGGTGGCGGCGGGCCTGGCGTGCCTCAAGGCCCTGGCGGCGCCCGGCACCTACGCGCGGCTGGAGGAGGTCAGCCGCATGCTGGAGGTCGGCCTGCTCGCCGAGGCGAAGGCCGCGGACGTGCCCGTCACCGTCAACCGCGTGGGCAGCATGCTCACGGTGTTCTTCACCGGTGAGCCCGTCTACGACTACACCAGCGCGAAGACGGCGGACACGGCGCGCTTCGGGAAGTTCTTCCACGCCATGCTGAACGAAGGCGTCTACCTGCCGCCCAGCCAGTTCGAGGCGGCGTTCGTATCGCTGGCCATTGGCGAGCCGGAAGTCGCGCACGTCCTCGCGGCGGCGAGAAAGGCCTTCCGTTCGCTTGGCAAGACCGGTTGAGCCCGCGCCCCTCGAGGGGCCCGTCCGCTTCGGTCCCTATACCCTCGCGCGCCGCATTGGCGCCGGGGGGATGGGCGAGGTGTTCCTCGCGCGGGAGGAGGCGCCTCGTCGTGCCTGTGTGGTGAAGAAGGTCCTCCCGCAGCTCATGGCGAGCCCCCAGTTCGCCGGGCGCTTCCGGGACGAAGCCCGCGTGGTGGTGCGGCTGCACCATCCGAACATCGCGCGCGTGTACGCCATGGGCGAGGTGGAAGGGCAGCTCTACCTGTCCATGGAGTACGTGCAGGGCAAGACGCTCAGCCGGCTGACGTACCGGCTGCGGCAGCTCGGGCGGACGTTGCCGTTGGGCATCATGCTCCACCTGGGGCAGCGGCTCTGCGAGGGCCTGGCGTACGCGCACGACGCGACGGACGAGTTCGGCAACCCGCTGCACCTGGTCCACCGGGACTTGTCTCCCGCGAACGTGTGCATCAGCTACGCGGGCGAGGTGAAGATCATCGACTTCGGCGCGGCGCAGTCCACGCTGAAGGAGCAGCAGACGGCGCCTCGGGTGGTGATTGGCAACCTGACGTACATGGCGCCGGAGCAGGCGCGGAAGCGCTTCGTGGACCGGCGCGCGGACGTGTACGCGGTGGGCGCCCTGCTGTGGGAGCTGTTCGCATGGAAGCCCCTGGTACAGCGGGGCGACCCGGTGGAGCGGTGGCGGCGCGCGGCATACCCCCAGTGGGAGCCAGCGGGGAGCGTCCGGCAGGGCGTGCCTACCAGCGTGGATGCGTTCCTGATGCGCGCGCTGGCCTCCGAGCCCGACAACCGCTTCCCGGATGCGGCCGCCATGGGCGCGGAGCTGGCGCGGATGAAGGCGAAGCTGGCGCCCAACGTGGGAGACGCGGACGTCGCGCGCCTCATCGCGGCCGCGTTCCCCCGCGAGAAGAAGGCGGAGGAGCTCGTGCTCCGCGAGCTGCTGCGGGAGCCGCGCTCCCGCGCGCTCACCGAGCCCGCGCTGGCCACCGTGCTCGCGCCGCCCACCGCGCTCGCGTTCGAGCACGAGGGCATCGACGCGCCCGAGGACTACGTCCCGGCCGAGCGTGGCGACGCGGAGACCTTGAAGGCGCCGCCGGACGCCGCCGTGCGAGGCACGCCAGCGAAGGCAGTGCCCGCCGCGCACGGCGACGCGGATGAACTTGAAGTCACGGTGCGCGGGATTCCTGGAAAGACGCCGGAGGTGCCTCGCGCCGTGAACGAACCCCGCGTCACCGCGCTGTACGGGACGGAGGACGAGGCGACAGTGGTGGAGGGTGAAGCCACCGTCGTCCAGCCAGCGCGAGGCCCGACCGCGGGCGCGCCACGCGATGCGGACGAGGAGACCACGGTCGTTCAGCCCGAGCGTGCCCGGATGGCGGCGGACGCCAGGACCGCGAACCCCGGAGCCAGCCTGGGCGGAGACGCGGCGGCCACCGAAGCCGTCGATGCGGCGAAGCTGATGGTCGCGCTGGAAAGGGCGGAGGCCACTCGAAGCCAGGACGCTCGCGCCGCTGTGTCCGAAGACGTCACCGTGACGGAGGTGAATCCCGCCAGGGCGCCCCAGTCCTTGCCGCCCCAGGCCGCGCAGTCACGCCGAGCCACCCGCGAGACGCAGGTGGGCTTCGGCGTGGACATCTCCCAGGCGGTGGATGCCGCGGCGGTGGAGGCCCGTCGTCTGGAGTTGGTGCGCGCCATCACGGGGGATGAAGCGCTGCCCGCGCCAGCGCCCGAGGAGGACTCCGGCACCTGGCTCCGCGGTGGGCGCCCCTGGCTCGTCGCGGCGCTCTGCGTGGGCGCGTGTGCCCTGGGGCTCGCGCTGGCGTGGGCGTTGTCCTGAAGCCAGCCGCGGGCGTCAGCTCCCCGAGGGCAGCCGGTAGCTGAAGCCCAGGCTGATGGTGGCGGTGTCAATCCAGTTGCTGGTGAAGCCGTCACCGAACTCGTCCTCGTTGTCGTCCGACGTGCCTCGCGCGCCGCCGCCCAGGTAGCGCAGGTTGAGGAACGCATCCACGTTGTCGGTGATGCGCACGCCGCCGCGCAGGGACGCGTCCAGCAGCGCGCCCGTGGTGTTGGAGTCACTGTCGCCGTTGATGATGGCCGTGGGCGCGTAGCTGCCGTCCGCCTCGAAGCCCAGCCACCAGCCACGGCCCAGGCCCCACCGTCCGCGCACCTTCAGCAGCGGCACCGGCCCCACGTCCCGCGCCGTCCGCCGCAGCGTCCCGTCCGCGGAGGTGAAGACATAGTTCGCGTTGCGCAGCTGGAGGGACACCCCCACGGACAGCTCGCGGTCCGCCCCGGACAGCAAATCGTACAGGTAGCTGGCCCGGTAGAATGGGAAGCTGTAGCGCACGTCCAGCGGCGTGCCCGCGGGGAAGTCCAGCGCGTCGATGCGCACGTTCCGCTTGAGCACCACCTGCGTGTCGATGGCCAGCGGCTGGTAGAGGAACACCACCGAGTGCCGGCCCTTCAACGTCAGCTCCGCCGACAGCCGCATGAAGTTGTAGAGGTTGTCCTGCCCGCCGTCGTCCGTGTAACGGAACAGGGTGCCGTCACTGCCCTGGCGCAGGCTGTGGGCCAGCACGTCCAGGAAGCCCAGCTCTCCCACGAACTTGAGCTGCACCGGAGGCTCGTCCGGAGGCGTGGGCGCCTGGGCCTGGACGGCGAAGGTGCTCAGACAGAGAAGGACTCCCAGGACGGCGGCATGGCGGCGCATTTCTACTCCTCGCGAAGGGATTTGCGCCCCGGACGCGTGAGCTTCAAGTGCGTTACCAACCTTCGCTCACCGCCGTGGCGGGGGTGTCCAGAGGGAGATAGAGCCGGAAGGTGGTGCCCTGGCCCGGCTGGGACTCCAGCGCGACCCGGCCCTGGTGCGACTCGATGATGCGCTTCACCACCGCCAGCCCCAGGCCGGTGCCCTTGGCCTTGGTGGTGAAGAAGGGCTCGAAGATGCGCGCCCGCACGTCGGGGGCGATGCCCGGCCCGCTGTCCGCGAACCGCACTTCGACTTCGGGCGTCCCCGTCGCGCGCCGGACACTCGCGCGCAGCATGCCGCCCTGGGGCATGGCCTGCACGGCGTTGATGGCGAGGTTGAGGAAGGCCTGGCGCATCATCCGCTCGTCCACTGTCACCGAGGGGACATCGTCCGCCAGGTCCAGCTCCACGCGCACCTGGCCCGGGGCCTCCGCCAGCGCGCCTCGCACCGCGTCCTCCACCAGGGGCGACAGCGGCACGGCATAGGGATGTGGCGCGGGCGGACGCGCGAAGGTGAGCAGGTCCGCGACGATGCGGTTGAGCCGGTCCGATTCCTCTCCGACGATGTCCAGCAGCGGCACCGCCGCGCTGTCCGGCCCGACGATGCGCCGCAGGGACGCCACCGAGTTGAAGATGGCGCCCAGGGGGTTGCGCACCTCATGGGCCACCACGGCGGACAGCTCGCCCAGCGCGGCCAGCCGCTCACGGTGCACCAGTTGAGCCTGGGTCCGGGCCAGCTCCACGTAGCTGGCTTGAAGGTCCTCCACCAGCCGCGCGCCCTCGCGGGCCAGCGCCAGTTGGTTGGCGATGGCGCTGGCTCGCTCCACCTCCGCGAGCGTGAAGCGCCGCGGCCGCCGGGTCTCCACCGCCATCATCACGCCCATGGGGCGCTCGTGGACCACCAGGGGGAGCACCAGGAACGCTCGCGCGCCAGGCAGGCGCCGGACCTCTTCGTTGACGCGCAGGTCGGAGCGGGCGTCCTCCACCATCACCACCTCGCGCGTGTGGAACGCCACCGACGCGAGCGACGCATCGGCCGGGAGGAGCGGCAGGTCGTGCCCTTGCAGCTCCGGTGAGCCGCCCGTCATCGCGCGCAGCTGGAGCCGCTCGCCCGAGCTGTCCGGCAGGAACACGTAGGCGTCCGACGTGTCCACGATGCGCGCCAGGCTGGTGGCGCCAATGTGCAGCAGCTTGTCCAGCTCCAGGGTGGCCGCCAGCGCCTTGGCCACCTCGTGCAGCAGCGCCAGGTCCTCGGCGCGGCCACGAAGCTCATGCAGCAGCCGGTGGGATTCGATGGCCGCCGCGAAGTGGCTGCCCATGGCCTGCAGCGTCTCCCGTTCGAGCGGCGTCAGGGGCCGGCGCTCCCGGAAGAGGGCGGACAGCGTGCCCACGCCCCTCGAGCGCACCCTCAGGGGAACGACCACCACGGTGCGGAAGCCTTGCCGCCGCAGCTCCTCGCGCAGGTCGTCCGGACAGGACTCCACCTCGCGCTCCAGCGGGACGCCTTCGCGCTGCGCCTGGAGGCACAGGCTCCCGGCTCGCCAGCGCCGCGTGAAGTCCTCCGAGCCTTCTGCGTCCAGGCCGCGTGAGTACGCGAGCTCCACCTCGCCGTCGTCCGCTGGCAGGAGCACCGTCACCGCGTCGCAGCCCAGGAGCCCGGCGATTTCGTCGGTCCCCGGCGCGAACAGCGCCTGCGGGTGCGGCGCGGAGGCCATCACCGAGGCCAGGCGGTTGAGCGCCGCCAGCGCCGTGTTCTGCGCGGACAGGCGGGAGATGGTGAGCGCCGCGTCCAGCGCCGCGGACACCTGCGCGCCGAAGAGCCGCACCGGTGGGAGCTCCTCCTCGCGCAGCCAGTCCGCCACCAGCGCGAGCATGGCCCGGGGCTGGCCCTCCACGTCGACGCGCACCGCGATGGCCCGCGTCTGTCCGGCGCGCTGGAGGCCCTGGCGCACCCGCTCGCCTCGGGCGCCCCGAAGGAAGCGCTCGGCCTCCTGCGGCAGCTCGTCCGTATAGGCCGCGCTGTCGCGCCACGCGCGCTTCAGCACGGGAGGCCACTGGCCCACCACATCCCGTATCCAGCGGCCGCTCAGCGCCGCGTCTTCCATGGGCACCATGCCGGGCGGTACGAACGTCTGCCCCAGCCGGACGCCCAGCCGGTCCGGCGAAAGCCACGCGCAGCCGAGTCCCAGCTCTTCCACGCCGGAGAACATCCGCCGCAGCACTTCGCCCTCGGTGCGCAGCGAAGGCAGGCTCGCGCCCAGCTCGGCCAGCCGCTGGAGCACACCGCGGCGCCGGGCCCGCGCCGACACGTCGCGCACCAGCACCACCCACTCCGTGCCGCTGGGAATGACGGTCAGCTCCACCCGGCGCTCCTCTTCGGCGGTGCGCAGCATCGTCTCGTAGGTGGTGGGGACGGGCTCGCCGCGCTTGCGCCGGGCATGCCGGGACGCCAGCTCCGCCGCGCTCGCCGCCGATACGAGGAGCGTGGCGGCCTCGCCCAGCACGGCCTCACGCGGGTAGCCCGACATCGTCACCAGCGCCTCATTCACATAGACGAAGCGGCCGTCACGGACGACGCAGACACCCACGGACATCGCATCAAAGGGGCCGTAGGTTGCCCCGGTTTCGGCGGCGGTTTTCACGGCAGCCTGACTCTTCCACCGCTGCCAGCCCGCGCGAAATCGCCCGCCCGCCGCTTCGCCCACCATCCCACAACCCGGCGCCGCCCCTGCGGCTTGTACGTAGAGCGGGCTCGGCCACGCGGTGCAGCCGAGCCCCTGCCTCCAAGGCGGTTGGCGCCGTGAGCCGAATCAGGCGGGAGCGGCCCCGGGGGACTCCGCGCCGCGGTGGTGGACCTTGGTGTACAGCCCGATGAGCTCCGCCTGTCCCACGATGTGGCCCTCCATGGCCTCCTGGAGCTGCGTGCGCGAGGCGCGGCCCAGGTCCGGCAGCACCGTGTCCAGGGCGAACAGGCGGAAGTAGTACCGGTGCCTGCCCACCGGTGGCATGGGGCCCCCGTAGTCCTGGCGGTGGAAGTCGTTCTGGCCCTGGCGGGCGCCCTCCGGGAGGACGTCCGGCGTGGCGCCTTCCGGCAGGCCCTGGGCCGAAGGTGGGATGTTGTAGACAACCCAGTGGGAGAAGGTCATCTGAGGGTTGCGCGGGTCTGGCGCGTCCGGGTCCTCCACGATGAGGGCCAGGCTCTTCGTCCCGGCGGGCATGCCCGTCCATTGGAGCGGCGGTGAGATGTCCTCGCCCTCGCCGGTGTAGGCAATGGGGATGAGGTCGCCGTCCTTGAAGCGGGGGGACGTGAGCACGAGCGGCTTCGGCATGGAGTCCTCCAGAGGTGTCGCGGTCGGTTGACGCGTATCGGGTGCAAGCTGGCGACGCAGGCGCCCGGGCGCCGAGGAGCGGGCCGGCAGGCGCCCGGAGGCCGGTCACCCGGGCGTTGGGGCAGGCGGCCCTGTCCCCAGGCGCCTCACCAGAGGAGAAAACGCCCTGGTGAGCCCCTCGGGAGGGCCCTCGATTCCATGCGGGGCAGATCGGCGGTAGCTGAGCTTGCCGAAGCGGCAATCGCCGCTGGGGGCCGGGGGGCCGCGGCCCATGGTAGCGGTTGCGTGTGCCGCGTGTTCGGTGTTAAGCGGCGCCCGCGCATAGAGGGGTTTGGGAGGCGTCCGAATGGAAGTGAAGGAGCCCCGGAAACCGGGCGGTTCGGACGGCAGCGAGCTGGGGGAGACGGCCCGGCAGATGAGGGCGGCGCAACCCTACGTCTCGGCGGTGTGGAAGCTGGTGGGTGGCGCGGTGGTGGGCGTGCTGGGCGGCTACTGGCTGGACGGGTGGTTGGGGACGGGGCCCTGGTTGATGGTGGTGCTGAGCCTGGTGGGTATCTGCGTGGGCTTCTACGGGTTCCTCCATGAGATGGCCCGGCTGGGGAAGCGGAAGTGACGGCGCGGGGCGGTAGCGGGACGGACTCCTTCCGGAGTCATGCGGCGCTGGCGGGTGGCGTGGCGGTGGTGGGCCTGGCGCTGGCGGCGTTGATGCCGCAGGTGGTGGAGGACCGGGTTTCGGCGCTGTGGGGCGTGGGGCTGGCGGCGGTGACGGGCGCGGTGGCGCTGGTGCTGAAACGGCGGGCGGTGCGGCAGGACCTCAACGCCGCGCTGAAGGTGGTCGGAATCATCTTTGGCCTTCGGGCCGTGGGCGTGTTGGCGGGGCTGTTGGGCGTGGTGTCGCGGGGAATGGCGGCGGTGCCGTTCATCGCCGGGTTCTTCGGCGTCTACTTCGCGCTGCAGTGGATTGAAGTGAGCTACGTGATGGCCGCGTCGAAGGAATCGGCGGGCGGAGACGAGTGATGCGCAAGGCAATGGTGCTGTTCGCCAGTCTGTTTGCTGCCACGGCGTGGGCCGCGGGGTCCGAAGACGACGTGCCGGGGTACATCCTCCACCACGTCGTGGACTCGCCCTATCTGGAGATCGAGGTCCCGCTCAGCAGCCCCATCCACGCGCTGGACTTCCCGAAGTGGCACATCCCGCTGAAGACCAACGGGTGCGCGGCGCGGATGACGGCGCACGGCGAGGAGGTCCCAAGCCTCACGGAAGGCTGCCTGGACCTGTCCCTCACGAAGCACACCGTGATGATGTGGCTGGCCGCGCTGCTGCTGATGGCCACCCTGTTCACCTGGAGCAACCGCGACAAGACGAAGCTGGTGCCGCGCGGCGCGGGCGCCAACCTCATCGAGATGCTGGTGCTGTTCGTTCGTGACGAGCTGGCCATCAAGAACATCGGCAAGGAGGAGGGCCCCCGTTACGTGCCCTACCTGCTCACCGCGTTCTTCTTCGTCCTCTTCATGAACCTGCTGGGCCTGGTGCCCTGGATGGCGACGGCCACCGGCAACCTGGCCGTCACCGCGTCGCTGGCGCTCTGCACCTTCGTCATCACCCAGGCGGCGGGCATCCGCGCGGCGGGCCTGGGCGGCTACCTGAAGCACCTGACGGGTGGCGTGGCGCCCTGGCTGTGGCCCATCATGATTCCGGTGGAGGTGCTGGGGCTGTTCACCAAGCCCTTCGCCCTCACGATGCGTCTGTTCGCCAACATGCTGGCGGGCCACATCGTCCTCTTCTTCCTGCTGGGCCTCATCTTCATCCTCGGCCACCCGGCGGTGGCGCTGGTGAGCGTGCCCTTCGCCTTCGCCATCTACCTGCTCGAGCTGTTCGTGGCCTTCGTGCAGGCGTACGTCTTCACGATGCTGTCGGCGCTGTTCATCGGCATGAGCGTGGCCATGGGTCATCACCATGACGACCACGGCCACGAGTCCGAGGTGGGCCCCAGCCACGACCACGGCAAGGCGCACCACGTCTAGGCCGTTTGTGACGAGTTAGCGGGGCGCGGGAGTCCGCCGCCCCGGTCGAAGACCCGGTGGTTCGAAAGGCCGCCGGAGGTAGTCCTAAAGGGCCATCACGACCCCCCCACAAGCGGGTCCACGCTACGAAAGAACAAGTGTCACCATGACCAACCTCGCTCTTGCCTTCCTCGCCGCCGGTCTGGGTGCCGGTCTCTCCATCATCGGTGCCGCGCTCGGCATTGGTAAGCTGGCCGCCGCCGCCATGGACGCCACGGGCCGTCAGCCGGCCGCGGGCGGCGACATCCGCACCACGATGATCATCGCGGCGGCCCTCATCGAAGGCGCCACGCTGTTCGCGCTGGTCGTTTGCATCCTGCTCGCCACCAAGGTCTAGGCGAGCGCAGGTCGAGTCATCGCTGGACGGTCGCCGGTGCCCGGAGGGAATTCCACCTCGGGCGCCGGCCGCTCCAGCCGCGGTCACCGAAGTCTTCGCAGCCTCCCTCCCTCACGCTGGACATCCCGCCATGTTCCTGCCCTCTGTCCTCGCCGCCAGTAACCTCGTGAAGGTCCAGCCGGGCCTCATCTTCTGGACCCTCATCACCTTCGTCATCGTGGCCATCGTCCTGAAGATGAAGGCGTGGGGCCCCATCCTGTCGCTGGTCGAGGAGCGCGAGAAGCAGATCGCCAGCTCCATCGAGAGCGCCAAGCGTGAGCGCGCCGAGGCGGAGAAGCTGCTGGCCGACCAGAAGACGGCCATCGCCGAGGCCCGCCGCGAGGCCGCGGAGATGATGCGCCGCAACACGCAGGAGATGGAGAAGTTCCGCGAGGAGCTCATGGCCAAGAGCCGCAAGGAGGCCGAGGAGCTCAAGCTGAGCGCGCGTCGCGAGATTGACGAGCAGAAGGCGAAGGCCATCGCCGAGGTCCGCTCCATGGCGGTCGACCTGGCCATGGACGTCGCCGGCAAGCTCATCAGCGAGCGCATGGACGACAGCAAGCAGCGCGCGCTGGCCGAGCAGTTCGTCCAGGGCCTGCCGCTGAACGGCACCAGCGCCACCGGCGCCGTGCGCCGCACCGCCTAATCCCCTTCTGGGGAAGCGCGCCCCCCGGCGCGCGTGTTCCAGGGAATCACCATGGGTCTATCCATCGGAATCGTCGGGCTGCCCAACGTCGGCAAGTCCACCCTGTTCAACGCGCTGTCGGCCGCGGGCGCGCAGGCGGCCAACTATCCCTTCTGCACCATCGAGCCCAACGTGGGCGTGGTGCCCGTGCCGGATGACCGCCTGGACCAGCTGTCCGCGCTCATCAAGCCGCTGAAGAAGGTGCCCACCTCGCTGGAGTTCGTGGACATCGCCGGCCTGGTGCGCGGCGCGTCCAAGGGCGAAGGCCTGGGCAACCAGTTCCTGGGCAACATCCGCCAGGTCAACGCCGTGCTCCACGTGCTGCGCTGCTTCGAGGACGAAAACGTCACCCACGTCGAGGGCGGGGTGAACCCGGTGCGGGACCGGGACGTGGTCGACACGGAGCTGTGCCTCAAGGACCTGGAGACGGTGGAGAAGCGCCGCGAGCGCACCTTGAAGAACACGAAGATGGGCGGCAAGGCCGGCGAGGAGGCCAAGGCCGAGGTGGCGCTGCTGGACCGCATCAAGGCGAGCCTGGACAACGGCATCACCGTGCGCGCCCAGAAGCTCACCGAGGAGGAGAGCGCCGCCATCCATGACCTGTTCCTGCTCACCGACAAGCCCGTGCTGTACGTGGCGAACATCGGCGAGGCGGAGCTGGGCAAGGAGGACGCCAACCCCCACGTGAAGGCCGTCCGGGAGATGGCCGCGAAGGAGGGCTTCGAGGTGGTGGTGCTCGCCGCCGCGCTGGAGTCCGAAATCCAGCAGCTCCCGGAGTCGGAGCGTCCGGGCTTCCTGGAGAGCGCGGGCCTGTCCGAGCCGGGCCTGCACAAGGTGGTGCGCGCCGGCTACAAGCTGCTGGGCCTGTGGACGTACTTCACCGTGGGCGAGCAGGAGTGCCGCGCGTGGACCATCCACGAGGGCTACAAGGCCCCGCAGGCCGCTGGCGTCATCCACTCCGACTTCGAGCGCGGCTTCATCAAGGCCGAGGTGATGCGCTGGGAGGACCTGGTGAAGCTGGGCAGTGAGTCCGCCGTGAAGGAGCGGGGCATGCTGCGCGTGGAAGGCAAGGAGTACGTCGTCCAGGATGGCGACTGCATGCACTTCCGCTTCAACGTGTAGCGGTCAGCACACGGCAGGCTTCGCGGGCGCTGTGCTTCCAGACGGTCCAGTCTGGAGGCGGCGCCCGCGAGCCGTTTCAGGGGCTCAGAAGCCGCGCGGGCCTTGCAGCACGGTGTAGACCCAGATGCCCACGGCGATGAGCGCCAGCACGGTGGTGAAGGTCGCCGTGCGGCGCATGCGCGGGCGCTCCTCCACCGGGTGGCGCGAGGCGAAGAGCCACATGCCGCCCACCCGCAGGACGAGGAACATGAGGAGCAGGAGCGGGCCCACCACCTGCCAGCCAGAGGGGCGCATCAGCACCACGCCCCACGAGGCGAGGAAGGCGACGTTGCCGAGAAGTGAGGCGATGGCGAAACGGGGATATACGCGTCGAGTGTCCACGGCGCGGGAGTTTCCCCTCACGCGTGTGGGACTCCAACGACGGACTTCGTTGGGTGCGCGGCAGGCGACAGTGGCCCTTCACGCAGTCCCATGTCACGCCGTGCCCGGACGCTTCGCTTCCACGTAGCGGGCTCGGGGGCGCAGCAGGTGGCCTTGCTCGCGTTGCTCCAGGACGTGGGCCACCCAGCCCGCCGCGCGCCCCACGGCGAACAGCGTGGCGCCAGCGCCCGGAGGCAGTCCCAGCGCTCCGGCGAGCATCACCAGTCCGAAGTCCACGGACGGGGGCGGATGTCCCGCCGCGCGCATGGCTTCCAGCACGGCGCTGGCGATGCGGACATTGGGGGCCTCGGGGCTCACGGCACGAGCGGCTGCCACCAGCGGCGGCGTTCGCGGGTCTCCGTCCGGGTAGAGCTGATGGCCGAAGCCGGGGACCGCTTCACCTCGCCGCAGCCGCTCCCGGATGACCTCCGCGGCACGCTCCGGCCGTCCCACCTCCACGAGCAAGGCCTCCACGCGGTCGCAGGCCCCTCCGTGTTTGGGCCCGGAGAGCGCGGCCAGCGCGGCGCTCAAACAGGCGTACAGGTCCGCGCCAGAGGAGGCCGCCACGCGCACGGTGAACGTGGACACGTTCAGTTCATGGTCCGCGCACAGCACCAGCGCACGGTTGAGCAGCTCCGGTGCCCGCTTCACGCGGGTGTTCCAGGCTCGCGCCAGGGACTGCGCCACCGTTGGCTCGCTTAAGGCTTGCGTCACCCGTCCCGGCGCGTTCGCCACGCAGACCCAGGCGGACAGGTGGCGCAGCAGCCTCCGGGCGCGGGCCCGCTCCTGCTCAGGTGGAGCGGCAAAGCGTGCCGGGTCCCTTGCGCCCAGGAGCGGCATCAACGCAGACAGCGCGGCCACGGGAGGTGTTCCACGGGGCAGCAGCTTCGCCAGCTCGGACGGTGGAAACGCCGGCTCAGGGGAGGGCCACCGTGACGCTTCCTCGGGCAGCGTGCCCGTCCACAACAGCTCCGCTACGTCCTCGAACGCGCGTCCTTCCACCGCGAGCGTCACCGCCGAATGGCCTCGGTACGCGAGCCCCTCCGCGCCCACGCGGGACACCGACGAGTCGATGACAGGCTCGCCCCAGCGCAAGGCGCCCGAGGCCACCGCGGCGTGTCCCGCTCTCGCGTCGTGCCTCGCCTTCAGTCGCTCCAAATCCGAGCGCACATAGCGGTTCTCCTTGGTGCCGCGCTCCGGCACGCAGCGCACGAGGCCCCGGCTGACGTAGGTGTAGAGCGTGGCCCGCTTCACGCCCAGGAGCGTGGCGGCCTGCGCCGCGGTCACGAACTCCTCCTCAGGTCGATGGTCGAATCGAGATTGAGAGCGTCCGCCCTTGCGCCTACTCATGGCTCACGCACCTCCGCGAAGGCCATTGTCGACTCGACTGGATGGCGTGTCGACACGTCCCATTCTCGCTGCTCGCGACGCGACCCTGAACAGGAGCACCTGCCCATGTCCTCGCATCCTCACGTCGTCCACGAGCCCGAGCTTCCCTGGACCGAAGTCACGCAAGGTCCCCGGGTGGAGTACCGCCGCAAGCAACTGGGCGCCACCGCCAAGGGCCGCAAGCTGGGGTGCAGCTTGATGGAGCTGCCACCCGGCAGGCACGCGTGGCCGCGGCACTACCACCTGGCCAATGAAGAGGCCTATTACATCCTCGCGGGGACGGGCCGGCTGCGCCTGGGGGACGACACCGTCGCCGTCAAGGCGGGCGACTACGTGGCGCTGCCGGTGGGGCCCGAGGGCGCGCACCAGCTCCTCAACGATGGGGCCGAGACGCTGCGCTACCTCGCCTTCTCCACCATGGTGGAGCCGGACGTCATGGTGTACCCGGACTCTGGGAAGGTGGTCATCTCCGCGGGCAGTGCTCCCGGGGGCGACAAGGCGGCTCGGACCCTGTTCACCACGCTGCCCCTCTCCGCGGAGGTGGACTACTGGAGCGGCGAGGAGCGATAGGCTGTGGGCCGCGATGGCCCCATTGCTCGACGTGCTCATCCAGGAGCGACTCCTCAAGGACCGCGATGCCGCCGCGGCGCTGCTGCCGCGTGGCGAGCCTCCTCACGTGTCCATGCTGCGCCTGTGTGACGCGGGCCTGCTCGAAGGCGGCTTGTCCGTGGGGTACGGCGTGCGCGCCGACGAGCTGGTGGGTCCGCTCACCAATGCCATGGGCGGCGCGGCCCGGCGCTTCAAGGTGGTGGATGTGCGCGAGCGCCCCGTGCTGGAGCTCCACGTCATGGCCGGTGACGTGACGGAGCGCTGGGAGGTGGAGGACCTGTCCGCGTTGGTGCACAACCTCAACAGCCTCTACCGCGATGCGCCGGACGTGCGCGCGGTGGCCGAGCTGGGCGAGTGGGAGGACGCACTCCAGCTCTGGTGCGTGGACAAGCGCGCCCTGCCGAGGCTCGCGCGTCAGTCCTTCTTCGCGCCGCGCAACGGCCGGGCGCTGATGAACCCCTCGGGCGAGTGAGCCCTCAGGGGGGCCCGCACTCGCGGTGGACCCTCCTTCTGAGGCAGCATGAGGGGGATGCGCTTCGTCCTGTCCTGCCTGCTCGTGTTGCTCCCGGCGTCCCCCGCGCTGGCGGAGCTGGATTCCTTCGGCCTGGGCTCGGGCCGTGATGGCGCGCTGTCCGTCACGACGGTGGGGCGCGTCCTCAACGCCGCCACGCCGCTGACGGACCTCGCGGTGGTGGGCGCCCGTGACGTTCCGGTGCAGAGCGTCTCGGGCTTCACCGTGGGCGCGCTGGTGCTGCTCCACCAGAGCGGTGGGTCGGAGGATGCCGTGGTCTCCGGCGACGGCGGCACCCTGGAGCTTCGGCGGATGGGCCACTGGGAGCTGGCGCGCGTGGACGCGGTGACGGCCTCGCCGCCCGTGCTGCGCCTCTCCGAGCCCCTGGTGCAGGCCTACACCGCGCCCGGCGCGCAGGTGGTCTCCGTGCCTGAGTACACGAACGTCCTCGTGTCCGCGGGTGCCTCCATCGTTGCCCGTCCATGGGACGGGCGCAGCGGCGGCATCCTGGCCTTCCTCGCCACGGGCACGCTGACGAACCACGGCCTCATCAGCGCGGATGGCATGGGCTTCCGGGGCGGGGCCTTCCTCAACCACCCGGACCTCCTTGGTTGCGCCGGCCTGGACATCCCACCCGAGGCAGGCGGTGCCTACAAAGGGGAGGGCCTGCGGATGGGCCGCTTCGGCGCGGCCTCGGGGCGCGGCTCCGTGGCGGGTGAGGGCGGCGGTGGCAACTGCCACAACGCGGGAG